>NZ_JBEOVG010000002.1:0-277453 GCF_040295345.1 Actinosynnema sp. NPDC002837 | reverse complement strand
CCTCGCCCACCTCGGGCGGGGGGCGAGGGGCGATCGTCGTCGTTCAGTCAGCAGGCGGAGGTCCGCCCGCCGGTGCTGCTCAGGCGCCGCCCGACAGCTTCTCGCGGAGCGCGGCCAGCTGCTCGTCGCTGGCCAGGGTGCCGCCGGCCTGGGCCGGGGCGCCCGTGCTGGACGAGGTCGCGGCGGCCGGGGCCTCGCCACCGGAGGAGTAGTTCGTCTCCCCGGCGGCCTCTTCCTCGGCCGCGGCGGCCTTGGCCACCTGCTTCATGTGGGCCTCGTAGCGCGTGTGGGCCTCGGCGTACTGCCGCTCCCACTCCTCGCGCTGCTTGTCGAAGCCTTCCTGCCACTCCTGGGTCTCCGGGTCGAAGCCCTCGGGGTAGATGTAGTTCCCCTGGTCGTCGTACTCGGCGGCCATGCCGTACTGGGTCGGGTCGAACTCGGAGTCGACCGTGAAGCCCTCGTTGGCCTGCTTGAGCGACAGCGAGATGCGGCGGCGGTCCAGGTCGATGTCGATGACCTTGACCATGACGTCGTCGCCGACCTGCACGACCTGCTCCGGGATCTCGACGTGGCGCTCGGCCAGCTCGGAGATGTGGACCAGGCCCTCGATGCCCTCGTCCACCCGGACGAACGCGCCGAACGGGACGAGCTTGGTGACCTTGCCCGGCACGATCTGGCCGATCGCGTGGGTGCGGGCGAACTGGCGCCACGGGTCTTCCTGCGTCGCCTTGAGCGACAGCGACACGCGCTCGCGCTCCATGTCGACGTCCAGGACCTCGACCGTGACCTCCTGGCCGACCTCGACGACCTCGGACGGGTGGTCGATGTGCTTCCAGGACAGCTCCGAGACGTGCACCAGGCCGTCCACGCCACCCAGGTCCACGAAGGCGCCGAAGTTGACGATGGAGGACACGACGCCCTTGCGGACCTGGCCCTTCTGCAGCTGGTTGAGGAACTCGCTGCGGACCTCGGACTGCGTCTGCTCCAGCCACGCGCGGCGGGACAGGACCACGTTGTTGCGGTTCTTGTCCAGCTCGATGATCTTGGCTTCGAGCTCGCGGCCGACGTACGGCTGCAGGTCGCGGACGCGACGCATCTCGACGAGGGAGGCGGGGAGGAAGCCGCGCAGGCCGATGTCCAGGATGAGGCCGCCCTTGACGACCTCGATGACCGTGCCCTTGACGGGCTCGTCCTTCTCCTTGAGGGCCTCGATGGTGCCCCAGGCGCGCTCGTACTGGGCGCGCTTCTTGGAGAGGATCAGCCGACCTTCCTTGTCCTCCTTCTGAAGGACAAGAGCCTCGACCTCGTCACCAACCTTGACGACCTCGTTGGGGTCGACGTCGTGCTTGATCGACAACTCGCGCGAGGGGATGACGCCCTCGGTCTTGTAGCCGATGTCGAGCAGGACCTCGTCCCGGTCGACCTTGACGATGGTGCCCTCGACGATATCGCCGTCGTTGAAGTACTTGATCGTCTTGTCGATAGCAGCGAGGAAGTCCTCCTCCGTCCCGATATCGTTGATGGCGACCTGCTTCGGCGCAGCGGCAACCGGGACAGTGGTGGTGTCGGTGGACATTAGGTAGGTGGCTCCGGTACGGATTGGGGTTGGTGGCCTGCGGGTTCAACGCTACGCGGAGGGCACGCCCCACCGCGAAGACCGACTCACCGAGTGATCACCGATCGAGGACAGCGCGAACCCACTACGCGGGCGATATCGTACGCGGCCGCGAGCCCGCCGGGCAAACCGGACCCCTTGAATGGAGCAGTGTGTCCCACCAGCACGCGAGCGCGGAACACGCGCTCGGCACCACCGGCATCGCCAAGCGGGGCGTGGACGCCGCCGAGTCGCGCGCGGCCAACCGCATGTGGTGGGACGCCGACGCCGACGACTACCACGCCGAGCACGGCGACTTCCTGGGCGCGGCGGACTTCGTCTGGTGCCCCGAGGGCGTCCGCGAGGAGGACGCCGGCTACCTCGGCGACCTGCGCGGACGCCGCGTGCTGGAGGTCGGCTGCGGCTCCGCGCCGTGCGCCAGGTGGCTGACGTCGCGGGGCGCGCACGCGGTGGCGTTCGACATCTCCGCCGGGATGCTGCGGCACGCCGTGGCGGCCAACGCGGCGACGGGTGTGCGCGTGCCGTTGGTGCAGGCCAGCGCCGACCAGCTGCCGTTCGCGTCGGGCAGCTTCGACGCGGCCTGCTCGGCGTTCGGCGCGGTGCCGTTCGTGGCCGACGTGGGCGAGGTGTTCGGCGAGGTCGCGCGGGTGCTGCGGCCGGGCGCGCCGTGGGTCTTCTCGGTAACTCACCCGATCCGGTGGATTTTCCCGGACGACCCGGGGCCGGGTGGGCTGACCGTCACCCAGTCGTACTTCGACCGCACGCCGTACGTGGAGGTCGACGACACCGGTCGGGCGACGTACGTCGAGCACCACCGGACCACCGGGGACTACGTGCGGGCGCTCGTCGGCGCGGGCCTGGAGCTGGTGGACGTGGTGGAGCCGGAGTGGCCCGCCGGGCACACCCGGACCTGGGGGCAGTGGAGCCCGCTGCGCGGCCGGCTGTTCCCGGGCACCGCGATCTTCCGCACCCGAAAGCCGTAACCTGCCTGGTATGACCGTCGGTCAAGGGCTGATGGAGGCGCAGAGCGCGCGCTTCGCGAGCGTCGACCCGCTGCTACCGCCGGCGGTCGCGCCGCCGGACGGCGACGTCATCACCGCGGCGCTGCCGGACGGGACGAGGGTCGCGGGCGTGCTGCAACGCCAGGTGCACGACCGGCGGTCGCCGGCCAGGCTCTGGTCGGCCACCGAGGTGTGGGAGCTGACGCCCCTGCTGGGCAACGCGGGCGCGGCGGGCATGGACGTGCTGCTGCGCGCCTGGCGCAAGCGGCTCGACCTGCTCGCGCCGGCCGACCGCGACTCGGCGTGCGTGCTGACCTGGCCCAGCCGGGACGCCGAGTCGACCAGGGCGCTGCTGGACCACGGCCTGGTGCCGCTGACCGTGGTCGCGGTGCGGCAGGCCCCTCCCCCGCCGGTGACGGGCGCGGCGACGATCCGCCGGGCGACGCCCGCCGACCTGGAGACGGTGCTGGCCCTGGCGCTGGCCGAGCTGCGCTACTCGTCCATGGTGGGCTCGACGGTGCACCGGCCGGACGCGGTGGCGCTGAAGCGGCGGACGCTGGCCGAGCGGCTGGCCACCGGCGGCCCGGCGTGGCTGGCCGAGCGGGACGGCATCGCGGTGGCGCTGGCGGAGTGCGCGGTGGTGACGTCGGAGCCGGGCAACTGGACGGCGACCAGGCTGCCGCACGGCCGCTGGGGCTACGTGAACTGCGTCTCCGTGCTGCCGGGCGCGCGCGGCACCGGCGTCGGCCGCCAGCTGATGGCGCACGCGCACCGCGAGCTGCACCGGCTGGGCACGGTCGGCACCTACCTGTACTACAACCCGCCGAACCCGCTGTCCTCGGTCTTCTGGCCGCGGCAGGGTTATCGTCCACTGTGGACGATGTGGGAGGTCCGCCCCGCCGGCGCGCTGCGCTAGCCACCGCGTGCCACGTCACACCGCGTCGAGTTGCGCGGCGCCCTCGCCGGGACCACTATTTGTACTGACCAGTCAGTTCAAATAGGAGGTCGGACGGTGCGGATCCACGCGCGGCGCGTCGGCGTCACCGGGCCGCACGGCCCGCTGCTGAAGCCGACGTCGCTGCTGGTGAAGCCGGGCGAGCTGGTGCTGGTGGCGGGTGACCCCGGCGCCGGGCACACCGCGCTCGGCCTGGTGCTGTCCGGGCGGATGCGGCCGAGCACCGGCGAGGTCTCCCCCTCGGCCGCCGAACTGCGCCGGCACGTCGTGCTGGTCGACTCACCGGACGTGAGCGAGCCCGAGGGGTCGCTCGCGCTGGCCGGCGTGGTCGGCGAGGAGCTGGCCGTGAACGGCGCCCGCAGCGGGCGCAAGGCGGTGGCCGACTGGCTGGTCGAGCGGGGCGCGGACGAGCACCTGGACCACCGGTTCGACCAGGTGCCCGCCGCCACCCGGTGCGCGCTGATGCTGGAGCTGGCCGCGGGTCGGCCCGGCGCGACGACCCTCGTGCTGGACAGCCCCGACCGCTACCACGGCGACCCGCGGGGGTGGCTGGAGTCGGCGCGCGGGCACGTGACGCCCGAGCGGTCCGTCGTCGTCCTGTGCACCACCACCAGCGCCGCCCTGCTCGACGTGCCCGTCGCGCGGATCGGCGCCGACAACGTCGTGGAGAACGAGGAGTCCGAGTGACCTCCCTGCGGATGGCGTTCAACGAGCTGCGCCGGATCACCTCCGGCACGCTGCCCAAGCTCGCGGTGCTGGCGCTGACGCTGGTGCCGCTGCTCTACGCGGCGCTGTACCTCTACGCCAACAAGGACCCGTACGCGCACCTCAACCAGGTGCCCGCCGCGCTCGTCGTGGAGGACGAGGGCGCGACCGCGAGCGACGGCACGCGCCTGGACGCGGGCCACGAGGTGGCCGAGGAGCTGGTGTCCGGCGACAAGTTCGACTGGCGCCGGGTGGACGCCGCGCAGGCGGAGCAGGGCGTGCGCGACGGGACCTACACGTTCGCGCTGACCCTGCCCGCGGACTTCTCGCGGGCCCTGCTGTCGTCCGGCGACTTCACGCCGCGCCAGGGCGTGATCGTGCTGACCACCAACGACGCGAACAACTACCTCGGCTCCACGATCGCCAACCAGGTCGTGGCCGAGGTGCGCCGGTCGGTGTCGGTGAAGGTCGGCGCGGAGGCCGCGGACAAGCTGCTGCTCGGCTTCTCCACGATCCGGCAGAGGACCGCCGAGGCCGCCGACGGGGCGACGAAGCTCGCCACCGGCCAGCAGGACGCCTACACCGGCGCGCAGCAGCTCGCGGACGGAACCGTGCCGCTGGCGGACGGCGCGACCCGGGTGTCGTCCGGCCTCACCCGGCTGCGCGACTCGACGGCCGACCTGCCGGCGAAGTCGCAGCAGCTGGCGGCCGGGGCCAAGCAGGTCGCCGACGGCAACGAGACCGTCGCCAGGACCGCCGAGGACTACGCCGCCAAGGCGCAGGACCTGGTCAACCGGCTGGACGCGGTCAACGGCGACGTGGCCGCCAGGCTGCGCGCCCTCGGGTTCACCGAGGAGCAGGTGCAACGCGTGCTCGGCGCGTTGGGCGAGGCGCGCCGGCCCGTGGACGACGCCAACGGCAAGGTGCAGGGCACCGCCGGGCAGCTGCGCGCCCTCGCCGACGGCGCCAAGCAGGTCTCCGACGGCGCGGCGCAGCTCGCCGCGAGCACGCCCGCGCTGACCGGCGCGATCACCCAGCTGAACGACGGCGCGGCGCAGGTGTCGTCCGGCGCGGCTCAGGTGCGCGACGGCGCGGGCCGGTTGCGCGACGGCGAGGCGCAGCTGGTCGACGGCGCGAACCAGCTGCGCGACGGCCTGGCGTCCGGCGTCTCGCAGATACCCGACCCCGACGACCCGACCCGCGAGTCGACCGCGCGGACCATCGGCGACCCGGTGAACGTGCGCGGGGTGAGCCAGACGTCGGCGGGCAGCTACGGCGCGGGCCTGGCGCCGTTCTTCCTCGGGCTGGCCACCTGGATCGGCGCGTTCGTGCTGTTCCTGCTGCTCAAGCCGCTGTCGAGGCGCGGGTTGGCGGCCGGGCAGTCGCCGCTGCGGGTGGCGTTGGGCGGCTGGCTGCCGGGCGCGCTGCTCGGCGCGGCGCAGGTCGTGGTGATGTACGCGGTGGTCACCCTGGTGGTGGACATCCGGCCGTCGCACCCGCTGGGCGCCCTGGCGTTCCTGCTGCTGGTGTCGGCGACGTTCGTGGCCGTGCTGCACGCGTTGAACGCCCTGTTCGGCGCGGTCGGCAAGTTCATCGGCCTCGTGCTGCTGATCCTGCAGCTGGTCAGCGCGGGCGGCACGTTCCCGTGGCAGACCATCCCCGTGCCGCTGTACCCGCTGCACTACGGCCTGCCCATGGGTTACGCCGTGGACGGCCTGCGGCACCTGATGTACGGCGGGTCGCTGGGCGGCGTGGGCCGGGACGCCCTGATCCTCGTCGGCTACCTGGCGGCGGGCCTTGCCTTGGCGACGCTCGCCGCGTACAAGCAGCGGGTGTGGACTCCCAGCCGCCTCGAACCAGAACTGGTCCTGTGACCGGCGCGCGCCCCGGCCGCACCGCCGTGACCAAGCAGAAGCTGTTCGACGCCGCGCTGCGCCTGGTCGGCGAACGGGGCGCGGCCGGTGTCACGGTGGACGAGATCGCCGCCGAGGCGGGCGTGGCGAAGGGCACCGTCTACTACAACTTCGCCAGCAAGGACGCGCTGGTGGACGCGCTGCTGCGGCACGGGGTCGACCTGCTGGCCGCGCGGCTCAAGGTCGCCGAGGAGGAGGCCGAGACGTCCGCGGCGATGGCGTCGCTGGTGGACGGGATGCTCGGGTTCTTCGCCGAGTACCCCGCGTTCGGGCAGCTGCTCGTGTCGGAGCTGTGGCGCACGCCCGGCCAGTGGCACGACACGCTGAGCCTGCTGCGCGACGACATCGTGTCCATCGTGCGCGGCCAGGTGCAGCGGCTGGCCGACGCGGGCCGGCTGCCCGACGGCGTGCCGGTCGGGACGGCGTCGGCGGCGTTGTTCGGCACGCTGCTGGTGACCGCGCTGGACTGGCAGGTGTTCCAGCCCGAGCGCAGCCTCGTCGACGTGCGCGAATCGGTGTTGTCGCTGGTGCGGGGCCTGCGGCCGGGCTAGCCGGCGTCGGCCGACGCGACCATGTGCAGCAGGTTCCGCACCACCGGGTGCAGCCGCGGTCCGGTGGTCAGGAACCGCACGAGCGCCTCGTCGTCCTCGTCCCCGACGTGCGGCGACTCCTCCAGCAACCGCAGCAGGTCGCCGTCGGTCCACAGCCGGTCGACGACGTCCGGCCACAGGTCGCGGAGCACCACCCACTTGGCGAGGTGGGCCGGCGTCACGGGCGACCCCTCGTCGAAGACGCCGCGTTCCACCGCCACCACGACGGCGAGTCGAACCTGGTTGCGCCAGCGGCCCACGTCGACCGGGTCCGCGTGCTTCGGCGCGCAGTCCCGCAACGCCGCCCACGCGGCCCGGGTGCGGTCTTCACGGGTGGGGCGCCGGTCCTCGGCGGGCGGCTCGTCGGCCACCGTCGCGGACGCCCCGCTCCCGGCCGCCCGCCCTGAGTCCCGGTTCGGGAGGAACACGACCGCGAACGCCAGCGCCGCGACCCCGATCAGGACCGCAGCCGCGACGGCCAGTGCGTTGTCGCCCTCGACCCAACCCCGGAACAGCCCGCCCAGCGACGTCAGGATGGTCTCGCCCCACTGGATGAGCGAGTAGACGACCATGCCGAGGAAGAGGAATCCGATGAACCCGGCGAGGCTCTTCTGATCGCCGAACAGGTACCTGATCCCCATGACGCCGATGATGATCGCGGCCAGGGGCGCGATGAACATCCGGATCTGGTCCGCGACGGTGTCGTCGGAGACCGCCAACAGGATGTCCGCCGTCATGCCCGGCTCACCGCTCCCACACCTCGTCGCTCGTCGCGTGCGGGAGGGCCACGACGTTGGGGATCAGCTTCCGCACGTGCCGGCGGCCCAGGCGGCGGGCCTGCGCGGACTCCACCGGGAGCCCGGTCTTGCGGACCGCCGCCTCCTCCATCGTCCTCAGGTCGCCGAGGAACACCAGCACGACGCCGGGAGCGCGCACGATCTTCTTGGCCTTCTCGCACAGGTCGAGCACGAAGTCGCCGCCGCAGCTGTCGATGTTGCGCACGACGACCACCAGCCGGCGCCCGTGCCGGCGGGCGCGCAACCCTTGGCGGACGAGCTTGGCCAGGTGGTCGCGGACCTCCTCGAACGTGCCCTTGGTGGCTTCGTCCCGAACGCTCGCGGTGAACCGGGCGAGCGCGGTCGTGGCGGTCCACGCGCGGCTCACCAGCACCCAGAACACGACGGCGAGCAGGATGGTGGCGACCACCGGCGAGCGGACCGCCTGGGACGCGAGCTCGCCGATCGGACCGCCCTTCCCCGCGAGGCTGAGCACGACGGCGCGCCCGCCGGGCCACGCGACCACGCCGCCCGCGATGACCGCCGACACCACACCGGCGAGGACCTTGCGCCGCCGTCGCGTCTGCGGCGAGCTCATCGCGCCGGAGATCGGCTGGAACACCCTGCGCACCCAGTTCCGGCGCTGTCCGACCGCGCGCGCGACGCCGCGGGCCAGCAGCGCGTCCGCCGGTTGCGCGCCCCCCTCCCAGTCGGCCGCGTCGAGCGAGCAGACGACGTGGGACCGCGCGGGCAGCCGCTCCCGGAGCAGGTCGGCGATGTCCGGCCGGCCTCCCGTGTCCCACCCCGTGACGGCGACCGTGATCGGCGGGTCGTCGTCGGACCACTCGGCCACCACCACCTCGATCGCGGTGACGACCGCGTCGGCGGGGGACGGTCTGGCTCGGTCGGCCTTCGCCGGCGCGGTGGTCGAGGAGGTCCCGGGCTTCATGCGCGCCTCCCCGTGTGCGTGCCGGCACGCTGAGTATCGCACCGGACCCGCAGCGTGAAACCGCACTGATGAGGCGTGTCGGTGGGTTAGTGCCGCGCGGCCCAGGTGTCGATCTCGCCGACCTGGTGCACGGACGGCGCCTTGCCGTCCAGGGCGCGGTGGACGGCTTCGAGCACGCCGACCGACGCCTCCTCGTGGCTGAGCCAGCGGGTGCTGCCGCCGTGCCGGACGAAGCCCAGCACGACCTGCTGCGTCGGGTGGCCGTCGAGAGCCGGGTCGGGCACACCCCGGACCGCCTGGATGGCGCCGCTGTCGTGCACCTCGACCACCGGCGCGTGCGGCGCGAGCAGGGGCGCGACGGCCCGCAGCACGGCGTCCCGGTAGCTCGCGTGCACCCACGCGACCAGCAGGTCGGCGGGCTGGTCCATCACCTCGCGCACGCGGTCGGCCAGCTCGGCCGGTCTGGCCCAGTCCGCCGCCACGGCGACCCGCGACCCCTCCGCGCCGCTCACGTGGGGCACGTGGGCGCGACCGCGCAGGGCCGCCTTCGCCGCGCTGCCCAGCACGCCCTCGGGCCGCCGGCTGGGCAGCACGACCTGCCACCCCTGCGCCAGCAGCTCCTCCGCGCACCCCTTCAGCATCCCGGTGCCACCCAGGACCAACGCCGTCCGCTCGCTCATCGCACCGACTCCTCGCCCCGCTCCGCCGCCCGTCGCAACGGGCCTGACCGCCATTGGTCGACCTCACGCTGCCCGCGCAGCCGCACCACCGCGAGCCGGCCGGCGTGCTCGCCCCGGAGCACCGCCCCGACCCGCTCGCCGGTGCGGGCATGCGACTTCCACGCCCACCGCAACAGGTGCTCGGGATCGGTGAACACCGTCCGCAGGGGCGGTTCGACGTTGCCGTTCCACAGCTCCTCGCGGCGCAGCCGGCGCACCGCCGTCCGCACCGTGACCCGCCGCATCACCACGTGCCGCGGGTGGTCCAGCCAGACCAGCGTGTCGGCGTGCTCCAGCAGCACCGGCCGCACCAGGCTGTACTGCCACTCGGTGGCCCACGCGTCGCCCTTGACGAACCGGCGCACGTCGGCCTCGAACTCCGGCCTCGGTGTCCACTGTGGACCGTGGAACAGCGAGTCCATCTCCACATAGGACAGGCCGAGGGTGCGTGCGACGAGACTGGCCAGGGTCGATTTCCCGGAGCCGGACGTGCCGGCCACGAGCACCCGGCGCGGCGGGTGCGGCAACTCGTCGGCTGGTCCCAGGAGCGGCACCGAGCCAGGCTACCGCCAACCGACGTCGAGCAACTCCGCCACGCGCACGGGTACCCCGGTCTCGAAGCTCCGGTTCGCGGCGAACCCCGTGGCCAGGGACAACGCGCCGTCTCGGTGCGTGGCCCGGCGGCCCAGCGGGTCCGATTGGCCGGGCGGCCCGTACAGCACCCCGGTCATCCGCGCGTCCGCGCCGCCGTGCCCCGCGCCGCCTGCCTCCAGCGGGATCTCCTCGGCCCGCCCGAACAGCGGCTGCACGGTCAGCCGCACGTGGCCCTCCTCGGGGTTGGCCTCCTTGCCGTGCACCGCCGGCTGCTGCCCGCTGACCCAGCTGTTCTCCACGACCTCCAGCTCCAGCCGGCCGCGGCTGCCGTTGACCATCAGCCGGTAGCCCTCCCACGGCGAGTAGGCCGTGAGGTGGTAGGTCAGGTTCGCGCCGTTGGAGTAGCGCACCAGCACCGACATGTCGTCCTCAATGGACACCCCGGGCGCGAACGGGTTCCGGTCGCGGTGGTAGCCGTCCTCGTGCTCGGCGTCGAGGTAGAGCCGGCGCAGCCACTTGTCGCGCTCGACGTGCAGGGCGAACGGGTCGTCCTGGGCCTCCGGCGAGCCGTGCACCCGGTCGTAGGGCCGGTGGTGGCCGTGGCGCCTGCCGTTCTCGTCGCCGTAGAAGAACAGCCGCCCGTGCGCGTACACGACCTCCGGCACGGCGTCGACCCACCAGTTGAGCAGGTCGAAGTGGTGGGTGGCCTTGTGCACCATCAGACCGCCGGAGTTGGCCTTGTCGCGGTGCCAGCGGCGGAAGTAGTCGGCGCCGTGGCGGACGTCGAGCAGCCACTCGAAGTGCACTGAACCGATCTCGCCGACCGCGCCGCCGGTCAGCAGCTCGCGGACCTTCTCGTGCACCGGGTTGTACCGGTAGTTGAACGTGACGGTGACCCGGCCGTCGGTCCGCTCGACCGCGTCGAAGACCTTGCCGACGCCCGCCGGGTCGACCGTCATCGGCTTCTCGGTGACGACGTCGCAGCCCGCGTCCAACGCCTCCACGATGTAGGTGTCGTGGTGCCGGTCGACCGTGCAGACCACGACGACGTCGACCCGCTCGGCCTCGATCATCCGCAGGAAGTCCGCGGCGGCGTAGGTCGGGACGGGCCGGTCGAGGCGTTCGTTGTGCGCGGCCATGCGGCTGGGGTTGACGTCGCAGAACGCGACCAGCTCCCCCTGCTCCGCGTGCCGGACGATCGCGTCGACGTGCAGTTCGGCGCGTGCTCCGGTGCCGACGACCGCGTACCGCCTGCGTGCCATGCGTGCCTCCTGGTAAGCGCTTTCCACCACGCTAACCCGGCCGGACGGCACACCGTCAAGGCCTGGTCCCACCGGTTGGGCGGCAACGCCGGCTCCGAGCACTGCCGGCGGACGACGCCGGCACGGACCGGCGGGCCGGTCGCCCCGTTGCCGATGGGGATCGGCCCGATCCCCATCGGCGCGCGGCCGACCGGAGGCCGCCTAGCAGGCCGGGAAGAGGCGGCGGGTGGTGTTGGGCGCGGTGTAGGCGGCGGGGTCGCTGAAGCGGCAGCCGTAGTCCGGCGCGGCGACGGCGGCCGGGTCGTCCACCACGTCGCCGGCGGGGCGGCGGCCGGTGTCGACCCAGGTCACCAGGTCGTCCCAAGCCGTGCCGACCTCGTTCGGGCTGAACTCGCAGTGGCCGACCGCGCGGATCGCCCGCTGCGCGAGCAGGTGGCCGCGGCCGTTGCGCTCGACGTCCCGCTCGTAGAGCTGCTCCATCGAGAACGGCACGAACAGGTCGCCCAGGCCGTGCAGCGACAGCACCGGCGCGGTCGGGCGGCCGGCGACGCGCGGCACCTCGGTCAGCTTCGGCGTGACGCGGGCCTTCACGTTCGCCGGCAGCACCCGCTGCACCTCGCGGTCGACGTCGACCGGCGCGTTCGGCTCGTACCGGGTGAGCGCGTTGGTGGCGACCTGACCGGGGTTCCTCGCCAGGCCCTCGCCGGACGACGTGACCGCGAGGCCGAACAGGAAGTCCTTCCAGTACGCGAACGCGGGCGCCGCGCCGGGACGCGGGCCGCCGCTGCGGTTGGCGACGACCGAGGCGAACTGCGCGCCGCGCTCGTTCGGAGTGCCGGTCAGCCCCAGTTCGGCCTGGATGCGCGGCACGACCGCGGTCAGGTAGTCGGCCGGCGCGGGCCACGCGCGGATCCCGCTGATGGCCTGCGCGGTGAGGTTGAAGTCCAGGAAGAAGTCGAACAGCTCCTGGTCGCCGAGCACGCCGCACATCGGCAGCGCGGCCTCGTAGAAGCCGGGGAACTGCTCCAGGGAGCGGCCGATGACGTGGCCGCCCATGGAGACGCCGACGATGAACGTGTCGCGGGGCTTGCCGACCAGCTTCCCGAAGTGCTTGGCCAGGTCGTGCGTGCTCAGCACGCCGGCCTTCACGTCGTAGTTGTTGGCGTAGTAGCTGGACGCGGCCCAGGCGAAGCCCTGGTCGAGCAGCTTCTGGCGCAGGCCGTACGCGGGCGGGTCGACGGTGAGCACGGTGCTCGCGCCGCGGAAGCCGTGCGCCCACATGACCAGGCGGCCGTTCCAGCGCGGCGGCACCTCGATCGCGTAGGCCGCGTGCTCGTGCACGCCTTGCAGCACGCGCGACGGCTCGCCGCCGACCTGCGCGGGGGGCAACGGCGGGTTGTCGATGGTGTAGCCGGGCAGTGGCCGGTCGCCGGGCGGCGTCGACGCCGCGGCCGGCGGCGCCAGCAGGACCAGGACGAGCGCCAACCCGAAGATCCGTCGCATGGGCCCCATTCTGCTCACCACCGCAGGTCGGCCACCAGGTCTTCGTGGGTCAACCGGTGGTCCAACGGATAGGAGACCCGGATGACGTCGTCCTCGTCGCGGGTCAGCCGGGCGCCGGGGAACACGCGCGCGACCAGGCGCAGCATCGGCTCGTTCTCCCCCAGCACGTCGCCGTGCAGCTCGGCGTAGCGCAGGTCGAGGGCCAGCCGGCCGAGCGCGGCCATGAGCTCGGTGCCGACGCCCTTGCGCTGCCACGGGTCGACCACGGCGAGCGCGATCTCGGCGGTGTCCTCGCCGGTGGCGATCAGGCGGGCGATGCCGACGGGCGTGCGGTGGCACTCCGCGACGACGGCGACCTTGCGGAGGCCGTCGAGGTCCGTCAGCCGGCGTCGCATGGACGCGGTGAGCCGGGGCACCGGCGCGTGGAAGCGCAGGTAGCGGCTCCGCGGGGACAGGCCGTCGAAGACCGTGTCGACGGCGTGGCCCGCCTCGGCGGCGTGCAGTTCGCGGACCTTCATGACGAGCGCCCCTTGGGTTCGGATTCCGAACCCTAGCTGGATTCGTTTTCCGAACGCAAGGGGTATCGTCAGTGGGCATGGCCCCCGTGAAGGTCGCCGACGAGTTGTGCACCGTGTCGCTGCCGGCCGCCCTGCTGGGCGAGCGCTGGACGTTGCTGCTGCTGCGGCAGGCGTTCCTGGGCACGCGGCGGTTCGAGGACTTCCAGACCGAGATGGACATCTCGCGCAGCGTGCTGACCGAGCGCCTCGGCACGCTGGTCGAGGAGGGCATCCTGCGCCGTGAGGCGTACAAGGACGTGCGGACGCGGTACGAGTACCGGCTGACCGAGAAGGGCCACGAGCTCTACCCGGTGCTGATGGCGCTGCGGAAGTGGGGCGACCGCTGGATGGCCTCGCCCGAGGGCCCGTCGTTCGACCTGCACCACCGCACGTGCGGCGGCGACGTCGACGTGCACGTGTCGTGCGAGGGGTGCGGCGCCGAGCTGACCGCCCGCGACGTCCGCGTCACGCCGCTGCGCGACTCACGTGCGTGAGGCGAGCACCTGCTCGACCGCGGAGACGACGAAGATCAGCCCGAGCAGCACGGCGAACATGACGAAGTAGACCGTGTGCTCCTGCAGCTCGACGCGGTCGGCCGCCCACACGTCCATGGCGGTGAACGCGGTGAACACCCCCAGCCAGCCGATCACGGCCGCGGCGAGCCACCGGGTGCTGCGCCGGAGCACGGCGGCCACCGCGACCAGCCCCAGCGCCAGCTCGACGAGCTTCACGAACCAGATCAACGGCAGCACCCAGTCGGCGCCCAGGCCGACGGTGGCGTCCAGGTACCGGCCGAACTGCTGCTGCCGGTCCTTCCAGCCCAGCGGCAGCTCGGCGGCGTTCAGCAGGCCGAAGAGCGCGAGGAACACGCCGATCGGGAGGAACAGCCTCGACCACCGGGCACCGCCACCCCACACCGGACCGCCGGACATCGCCCCACCCCCTCCGCCACCGGAATGATGACCGCTGGAGGAGGCGAGCGAAGTACGGCTGTCCGTACCCCGAAGCCGGACCGACTCAGTGCGCGGCGGCGTCCCAGGAACGGCCGACTCCCACCGAGACCTCCATCGCCACCGACAGCCGGTACGCCCCGCCCATCTCCGCGCGGACCAGCGCCTCCACCTGCTCGCGCTCGCCCTCGGCGATCTCCAGCACCAGTTCGTCGTGCACCTGCAGCAGCATCCGCGACCGCAGGCCCGACTCCTCCAGCGCGCGGAACACGCCGAGCATCGCGACCTTGATGATGTCCGCCGCGCTGCCCTGGATCGGCGCGTTCAACGCCATCCGCTCGGCCATCTCGCGGCGCTGCCGGTTGTCGCTGGTCAGGTCGGGCAGGTAGCGCCGGCGGCCGAGGATCGTCTCGGTGTAGCCCTTCTTCCGCGCGTCCTCGACCACCGCGTGCAGGTAGTCGCGCACCCCGCCGAACCGGGCGAAGTACGCCTCCTTCTGCTCCCGCGCCTCGGCCGCCGAGATCCGCAGCTGCTGCGCCAGCCCGTACTCCGAGAGCCCGTAGGCCAACCCGTACGACATGGCCTTCACCCGGCGGCGCTGCTCGGCGGTGACCTCCGAGGTCGGCACGGAGAACGCGCGCGACGCGACGAACGTGTGCAGGTCCTCGCCGCTGCGGAACGCCTCGATCAGGCCCGCGTCCTCGGACAGGTGGGCCATGATCCGCATCTCGATCTGGCTGTAGTCCGCGGTCATCAGCTCCGCGTAGCCCGGCCCGACCACGAACGCCTCGCGGATGCGCCGACCCTCGTCGGTGCGGATCGGGATGTTCTGCAGGTTCGGGTCGGTGGACGACAGCCGCCCGGTCGCCGCGATCGTCTGGTGGAACGTGGTGTGGATGCGACCGTCGTCGGCCACCGACTTGAGCAGCCCGTCCACGGTCGACTTCAGCCTGGTCACGTCCCGGTGCGCGAGCAGGTGCTGCAGGAACGGGTGCTGGGTGGACTCGAACAGGTTCTGCAGCGCGTCCGCGTCGGTGGTGTAGCCGGTCTTGGTCTTCTTCGTCTTCGGCATGTTCAGCTCGTCGAACAGCACCGTCTGCAGCTGCTTGGGCGAGCCGAGGTTGATCTCCTTGCCGATCACCGAGTACGCGTCCTGCGCGGCCTGCTTCACGCCCGCCGCGAAGTGCGCCTCCAGCGCCGCCAGGTGCTCGGTGTCGATCGCGATGCCGACGGCCTCGACGTCGTCGAGCACCATCATCAGCGGCAGCTCCAGGTTCGCCAGCAGCGACTCCTGGCCGGTGGCGACCAGCTCCGCGTCCAGCGCGTCGGCCAGCTCCGCCACCGCGAACGCCCGCACGATCGCCGCCTGCGCGGTCTTCTGCCGCTCCTCCGCCTCGTCGGCCAGCAGCGACAGCTGCCCGTCGTCGGGCTCCTCGGCCCGCAGCTCGCGCTTGAGGTAGCGCAGCGCCAGGTCGTCCAGCGCGAACGACCGCTGGCCGGGTCGCACCAGGTAGGCGGCCAGCGCCGTGTCGCTGGCGACCCCGCGCAGCTTCCAGCCGCGCGCCCGCAGCGCCCGCAGCGGCAGCTTCAGGTCGTGCGCCGCCTTGACCACCGACTCGTCGGCCAGCCACGCGGCCAGCGCGTTCTCGTCGGCCTCGGTCAGCGACGCGACCTCGACGTACCCGCCCTCGCCGCCGACCGCGGCCAGCGCCAGGCCCTCCAGGTCGCCGCCCGAGGAGCGGAACGCGATGCCGACCCGGCCCGAGCGCGCGTGCGCGTCCAGCCACGCGGCCACCGCGCCCGCCTCCACCGGGCCGCCGCTGACCGTGAAGCCCTCCTCGGCCTCCGGCTCGGCGGTCGACAGGGTCGAGAACAGCCGGTCCCGCAGCACCCGGAACTCCAGCTCGTCGAACAGCCGGTGCACGGCGTCGCGGTCCCACGGCCTGGCCGCCAGCTCCGCCGGGCCCAGGGGCAGCTCGACGTCGCGCACCAGCTCGGTGAGCTGCCGGTTCAGCATGATGTTGGCCAGGTTCGCCCGCAGCGCGTCGCCGACCTTGCCCGGCACCTCGTCGATGTGGTCGATCAGCCCGTTCAGCGACCCGAACTGGGTGAGCAGCTTCACGATGGTCTTGGGGCCGACGCCGGGCGTGTTCGGCAGGTTGTCCGACGAGTCGCCGCGCACCGCCGCGTAGTCGGCGTACAGCTCGGGCGGCACGCCCTGCTTCTCCAGCACCAGCTCGGGGGTGTACCGGGCCATCTCGGAGACGCCCTTGACCGGGTACAGCACCGTCACCTTGTCCGTGACCAGCTGCAACGCGTCGCGGTCGCCGGTGCAGATCAGCACCTCGAAGCCCAGCGCCGTGGCCTGCGTGGTGAGCGTGGCGATCAGGTCGTCGGCCTCGAAGTTCGCCTTCGACAGCACCGGCACGTTCAGCGTGCCCAGGACGTCCTCGATGAGGCTGACCTGGCCGCGGAACTCGTCCGGTGTCTCGCTGCGACCGGCCTTGTACTCCGCGTAGGCCTCGGTGCGGAAGGTCTTGCGCGAGACGTCGAACGCCACCGCGATGTGCGTCGGCTTCTCGTCGCGCAGCAGGTTGATGAGCATCGAGGTGAAGCCGTAGACCGCGTTGGTGGTCTGGCCCGTCCCGGTCTGGAAGTTCTCCTTGGGCAGCGCGAAGAAGGCGCGGTAGGCCATGGAGTGACCGTCGACCAGCAGCAGGCGGGAGGCTTCAGAAGTGCTCACGGCCCGAGTCTAGGGTGAGGGTCCGACATCATCGCACCGACTGGGCAGCACCGACTGGAGCACACGTGACGCCAGCACCCGAGGACATCCCCGGCGCCGACCAGGCCGCCGCCCACGAGCAGCTCACGGCGAAGCTGGGCATCGAGATCACCCGATGGGATGCCGATCGGCTGGTCGGGACGATGCCGGTGAAGGGCAACCGCCAGCCGTACGGGCTGCTGCACGGCGGCGCGAACGCGGTGCTGGCGGAGACGCTCGGGTCGATCGCGGCGGCCATGCACGCGGCGCCGGAGCGGCTGGCCGTGGGCCTGGAGCTGTCGTGCACGCACCACCGGGCCGTGGCCGAGGGCTTCGTCACGGGGGTGTGCACGCCGATCCACCGCGGCCGCAGCACCGCCACCTACGAGATCGTGATCACCGACGAGCAGGACCGGCGCGCCTGCACGGCCCGGCTGACGTGCTTCCTCAAGGATGCCCCGAAGGTGTGAAGGTGCGGTTCGGTCACCCGAGGTGTGCAATTCAAGGTGACCCGGTGAGTCGGAGGTGGGCGTGCGGCGCGTGGTGTTGGTGATGGCCGTGGTGCTGGCGGCGGCCGGGTGCGGTGACACCCCGGTCGTGGCCGGGCCGGAGACGACGGCGACGTCGGCGGCGACGTACCCGGTGCCCGTGCAGACCGTGCGCCCGGACGAGAAGCCGCTCAAGATTCCCACCACCGCGGACGGCGACACGGCGTTCACGCTGGTCGGGCTGACCACCGAGATGCCGACGCTGATCGGCAGCCACGCCGAGTTCCACGCCAAGGGCCAGTTCGTGCGGATCCGGATGAGCGTGATCAACAACGGCCGCAGCAGCGTGTCCTTCGACGCGCGCCGGCACGTGCTGATCGACGACCGCGAGGCCGAGCACCCGGTCGACACCCAGGCCATGGCCATCAAGCGACAGCCGGAGACCATCGACCTCGGCGCGAACGTCCGCCTGGAGTACGACGTCTACTACGACCTGCCCAAGGACGCGAAACCGCTGGCCCTGCGCGTGTACGGCGGGCCGACGCTGACCGACCTGAAGGACGAGTCGAGCACCGAGATCCCGCTGGCCCAGCCCTGAGGGCCGGGCCGGCGGGTCCCGGGCTCAGTGCCCGCCGAGGTACGCCGCGCGCACCTGCGGGTCGTCCAGCAGCTCCGGACCGGGCGCGCTCTTCACGACCCGGCCGGTCTCCAGCACGTACGCGCGGTCGGAGAGCTTCAGCGCCTGCTGCGCGTTCTGCTCGACCAGCAGCACGGTCGTGCCGCGCTTGTTGATCTCCTTGATGATCTCGAAGATCTGCGCGATGAGCATGGGCGCGAGGCCCATCGACGGCTCGTCGAGCAGGAGCACCTTCGGCTTGGTCATCAGCGCCCGGCCGATGGCGATCATCTGCTGCTCGCCGCCGGACATGGTGCCGCCGAACTGGCTCTTGCGCTCCGCCAGCCGCGGGAACAGCTCGTAGACCTCGGCCAGGTCGGCGTCGAGCGCGTCCTTGCGGGTGAAGGCGCCCATCAGCAGGTTCTCCTGCACCGTCATGCCGGGGAACACGCCGCGGCCCTCCGGTGACTGGCCGATGCCCGCGATGACCCGCTTGTGGCCGGGCATCTTGGAGATGTCCTCGCCGTTGAACACCACTTGGCCGCTGGTCAGGGGGCGCAACCCGGAGATGGTCTTCAGCGTGGTCGTCTTGCCCGCGCCGTTGGCGCCGATGAGCGAGACGATCTCACCGTCCTCGACCTGGAGGCTGATGCCCTTGATCGCGGCGATCTTGCCGTAGTGGACGTGGATGTCCTTGAGCTCAAGAAGCATCTTCGGACACCCCCAGGTACGCCTCGATGACCTTCGGGTTGTTCTGCACCTCTTGCGGGAGCCCTTCTGCGATCAGCTGGCCGAAGTCCAGCACCGCCACGCGGTCGCTGACGCCCATGACCAGGCTCATGTCGTGCTCGATCAGCAGGACGGTCCGGCCGCTGTCGCGGATCTTGCGGATCAGCGCCTGCAGCGATTCCTTCTCGGCCGGGTTCATGCCGGCCGCCGGCTCGTCCAGCAGCAGCAGCTTCGGGTCCGTGGCCAGCGCGCGGGCGATCTCGAGCCGCCGCTGGTCGCCGTAGGGCAGGTTCTTCGCGGTCTCGGTCATCCGGCCGGGGATGCCGACGAAGTCGAGCAGCTCCCGGGCCAGCTCGCGGCCGCGCCTCTCCTCCTTGCGGTGCCACGGCAGGCCGAGCGTGGCGCCGATCGCACCGGTCTTGTGGTGCGCGTCCGCGCCGACCATCACGTTCTCCAGCGCCGACATGTTGTGGAACAGCCGGATGTTCTGGAACGTGCGGGCGATGCCCTGCTTGGTGATCTTGAACCGCTTGGTGCCGTCGAGCCGGGCGCCGTTGAACAGCACCTGGCCCTCGGTGGGCTGGTAGACGCCGGTGACCACGTTGAACACCGTGGTCTTGCCCGCGCCGTTGGGCCCGATCAGGGCGAAGATCTCGCCCTGGCCGACGCTGATCTTCGCCTCGCGGAGCGCGACCACGCCGCCGAAGCGCATGGTCACGTTGTCCAGCTGGAGGACGGGGGTGCTCGGAGTGCTCACTTGGCCGCCTCCGTCGTCGAGACATCGGTGTCCGGACCCGCGACCTCGGCACCCATGGTGCCCATGCCGCCGGTGCCCTCGTGCAGTTCGGCCTTGCGCCTGCGGGAGGGCAGCAGGCCCTCCGGCCGCAGGGCCATCATCAGCACCAGCACACCGCCGAACAGCAGGATGCGGTACTCGGCCGGGTCCTTGCCCAGCGCGTCCTTGAGCCATTCGACCTCGCGGAACCGCTCGGGCAGCCAGGCGATGACGAACGCGCCGAGCATGACGCCGGGCAGGTTGCCCGCGCCGCCGAGCACGACCGCGGCGAGGATGGTCGCGGACAGGATGAACGGGAACGTGCCCGGCTCGATGAACACGGCCTTGCCCGCGTAGATGCCGCCGGCCAGACCGCCGATCATGGCGCCGATCGCGAACGCGAGCAGCTTGAACTTGAACGTCGGCACGCCCATCAGCTCGGCCGCGTCCTCGTCCTCCCGGATCGCCGCCCACGCGCGCCCGACGCGGCTCTTCTGCAGCCGCACCGAGAAGACGATCACCACCACGATCGCGGCGACCATCAGGTAGTAGTACGGCGCGGGCAGCACGCCGAAGTCCAGGCCGATGGCCGGCATGTCCGTCGGGTGCGGGATGTTGGGGATGCCGCGCGCGCCGCCGATCTCGTCGGTGTTGTTCGCGGTGATGCGGATGATCTCACCGAAGCCGAGCGTCACGATCGCCAGGTAGTCGCCGCGCAGCCGCAGCGTCGGCGCGCCGAGGATGACGCCCGAGACCGCCGCCAGGAAGATGCCGAACACCACCGTCGGCCAGTACGACCAGCCGTGCTCGGTGGCGAAGTAGGCCAGCGTGTAGCCGCCGATGGCGAAGAACGCGACGAAACCGAGGTCGAGCAGGCCCGCTTGGCCGACGACCACGTTCAGGCCGATCGCCAGCAGCATGTAGGTGCCGATCGGGTAGATCAGCACCGTCGTCCAGTCCGCGCCGGGCGACATGAACGAGCCGATCCACGGCGCGGGCAGGATCAGCGCGAACACGAGCGCGCCGATGTAGACGACGAACCGCTGCCAGGTCTTGGCGCGTTCCCACCAGTCGCGTGCGCCGTCGAACAGGGCGCCGACGCGCCTCAACGGATTCGCGTTGCCAGTCACTCCGTTGCCTTTCATGCGCGGGCCTTCTGCAGGGATTCGCCGAGGATGCCGGTCGGGCGGAACATCAACACGATCACCAGCACGGTGAACGCGATCACGTCCTTCCACTCCGAACCCAGGAAGATCGCGCCCCAGTTCTCGATGAGGCCGAGCACGATACCGCCGAGCAGCGCGCCGCGCAGGTTGCCGATACCGCCGAGCACCGCCGCCGTGAACGCCTTGATGCCGAGCACGAAACCGACGTTGAAGACGGTGTTCTCGAACTCCATCAAATACAGCGCGCCCGCGACGCCCGCCATCGCGCCGCCGAGCAGGAACGTGACCCGCACGATGTTGTCGATGCTGACGCCCATGAGCACCGCGGCTTCGGGGTCCTGGGCGGTGGCGCGGATGCCGCGACCGATCTTGGTCTTGTTCACCAGGCGGTCCAGCGCGATCATCATGATGACCGCGGCGACCACGACGATGATGTGGTCGGTGCGCACCGCCGCGTTGCCGATGGTGAACACCGTGTCGCGGTCGACGATGCGCGGCGCGGACTGCTGGTTGCGCCCCGCGTTGCCGGTCAGCCAGGGGATGATGACCAGCGCGAACAGTTCCTGGAGGAACAGCGAGGCGCCGATCGCGGAGATCAGCGCGGTGAGCCTGGTCGCGCCCTTGCGCCGCAGCGGCCGGTAGGCCACCACCTCCAGCAGCATCGCGGCGCCACCGGAGATCGCCGCGGACGCCACGATGATCAACAGCATCACGCCGAACAGGGCGATCCCGGTCAGCGGCGACGCGGGCGCGATCGCCGTGATCACCACGAGCGACGTGAACGTGCCGATCATGAAGATCTCGGAGTGCGCGAAGTTGATCAGACGCAGCACGCCGTAGACCATCGTGTAGCCGAGGGCGATGAGCGCGTAGATGGAGCCGAACACCAGTCCACCCACCGTGCTGGGCAGGAACTGGTTGAGGAAATCATCAAGCATGACAGGTTTGCCTCACGAGACGGGCGGGGGGAGAAACTTCGCCAAAGTGGTGGGGAGCGGGAGCTGTCGTACCCACGACACTCCCGCTCCCCAGCGCGCTAGCTTGCTTGCCTGATCCGTCTCGGGATCAGCCTTCCAGCTTCGCTTCCTCCGCCGGACCCAACAGCTTCACCTTGCCGTCGACGACCTGGTAGATGAAGATCGCGTTGTTCTCCGGCTCGCCGTTCGCCTTGAACTTGATCGGCTTGGAGACGCCCTCGAAGCTGACGGTCTTCAGGAACTCGTTGATCTTCTCGCCGGTGGTGTTGCCCGCCTCGACGGCCTTGATGAACGACGTCGCGGCGTCGTAGCCCTCGGTCGCGTAGATCGCGGGGTCGACGTTGGCGCTCTTCTTGTAGTTGTCGAAGAACGTCTTCAGCGCGCCGGTCACGTCGGGCGTCGGGATGTTGCACGGGCAGGCGAGGACGGCGCCCTCGGCGGCCGCGGTGCCCGCGCCGGTCACGAGCTGCTGGTCGAGCGAGCCGTCACCGGAGGCGAACGTGGCCGTGACGTTGCCGTCGCGCAGCTGCTTGAGCAGCCGGCCGGCCTGCGCGTAGTACCCGCCGAAGACGATCACGTCGGGGTTCGCCGCGGCGACCTTCGTGACGGTGGACGAGTAGTCGGACGCGTCCTTGGAGAACTTGTCGCGCTCGACCGTCACGTTCGCCTTCTCGAACGACTGGGCGACGGCGTCGGCCAGGCCGACGCTGTACTCCTGGTCGTCGGACAGGACGAACGCCTTCTTCGGGCTCTTGGCCTTCACCAGGAAGTCCGCGATGCCGGGGCCCTGGTCGGCGTCGTTGGCCACGACGCGGTGCCAGTAGGTCCAGCCGTTCTGCGCCAGACCGGGGTTCGTGGCCGACGGCGAGACGCTGGGGATCTTGCCCTCTTCGAGCTGGCCGCCGATGGCCTTGGACTCACCGGAGAAGGCCGGGCCGATGAGGGCCACGATCTTGTCCTGCGTGATGGCCTTCGTGATCAGCGAGGTGGCCTGGTCCGCCTTGCCCTGGCTGTCGTACTGCACCAGCTCGATCTTGACCTTGGGGTTCTTGGCGTTGTACTCCTCGACCGCCATCACCGCACCGTTCCGGGGCGGGATCACGATCGCCGCGTTCTCACCGGTGAGGTCACCCATGAACCCGATCTTGACCGAGGTGACGTCGCCACCAGCTTCGCCACCGCCGCCGCCTCCGGCACAAGCCGCGAGCACCAGCGACGAAGCCGCCGCCAGCGCCAGAACTCGGCCGAGTCGTGCTCCTGACACCGGAATACCTCCCATGACACCAACCATCCCGCCGGTAGGCGGAGCCCTCACACGAGGGCGTGGGTTAGGGAGGGAACGTAGCTTCAGTTGAGTTCGCTGAACAGGTGGTCTTACTGCTCTGTGTCCACATCGTGACGGTAGTCACCGGAAAATGCTCCGGCGATAAGCACCTTAAATCCAGCTCAAATCGCCGCAGGTCACAAGGTCAATGCGCGCAGTAACCAAGAATGACCTGGCGGGCCGTCCGATACTCGAACGTGTATCACTCGCGGGGATAGTCACCCGAAGTTTTCGATGACGGCTTCGGCCACGGCCTTCATCGTGGTACGCCGGTCCATCGCGGTGCGCTGCACCCAGCGGAATGCCTCGGGCTCCGACAGACCCTGCTTGGTCATCAGCAATCCCTTGGCGCGTTCGACGACCTTGCGCGTCTCCAGGCGCTCGGTCAGGCCCGCGACCTCGTTCTCCAGCGCCTGCAGCTCCGCGAACCGGCTCATCGCCAACTCGATCGCGGGCACCAGGTCGCGCTTGGCGAACGGCTTGACCAGGTAGGCCATCGCGCCCGCGTCCCGCGCCCGCTCCACCAGGTCCCGCTGGCTGAACGCGGTGAGGATCACGACCGGCGCGATGCGCTTGCCGGCGATCACCGACGCGGCCTCGATGCCGTCGACCTTGGGCATCTTCACGTCCATGATCACCAGGTCGGGCCGCAGCTCGGTGGCCAGCGTGACCGCCTCGTCGCCGTCGGCGGCCTGCCCGGCCACCTCGTACCCCTCTTCGCGCAACATCTCGACCAGGTCGAGGCGGATGAGGGCCTCGTCCTCGGCCACGAGCACGCGCCGGGGCGCGACCTCGGGCTGGGCCTCGGCAGCCTGATGGGTCACCGGGGTCCTCCTGACACTCTGACGGCGGCTCGACGCGGTCGCGCCGGACGAAACCGCAGTCTACCGGCGTGCACCGCCCGGTCCGCGCGGTTGGGCCGTGATCACGGCCACCGGTGACGACTTCGTCGGTTCGGCGGCCTCCGCTCGGCCGAACGCCGTGGGTGAACACCTCCCCGGGCAGGTGTCACCCGCCCGGGGAGGTCGGCTCACTTGACGGCCTGCGGCGGCTCCCACCACCCCGTCACGCCCTCCGGCCACTGCATCGCGGCCAGCGCTTCCTCGTGGTCGGGGTCCGGGCCGTCGACCTCCCGCAGGAACAGGTCGTACCAGCCGGTGGACACGCCCAGGCCGCCGCCGGCGCTGGGCACCTCCACCGCGTCGGGCAGGCCGAACACCGGGTGCAGCAGCCGGTCGGCGATCTTCGGCACGCCGAGGCTCGCCGGCCACTCGACCCACCACCGGTCGCCCTGCGCCAGCGCGCGCACCCACGGCGCCGCGCTGAACAGGTGGTACCGGCGCAGCACGGCGCTGCCCACGCCCGTGGGGTACGGCGTCTCGGCCAGGTGGTCCCGCTCGACCGCGGTCAGCGGGCCGTCGATGAAGGTGCCGCCCAGGTTGCGCCCCTTGAGCAGGGTGCGCACGTACTTCAGGCCGTCCGCCCAGGCCCGCTCGTCGACGCCCGCGAGGTGCACCGCCGCGTCGAGCCCGACCAGCCGCAGCTCGACCGACCGCGGGTGGTGGATGACGCGCAACCCCGGCACGCCCGCCACCCACGACTCGTCGTGGCGCGGCAGCAACTCGTACAGCAGCGGTCCGAGGGCGTGCTCGGTGAGGTGCACCCGCGGGCGCCTGCCCGGCTCGACGGTGCGGAACGCGTGCGCCGGGCGCAGCATGCTCGCCGGCGGGCGCAGTTGCAGGTGGCCGCCCGCGTCCAGCCCGGCCCGCAGCAGCACGCACTCCAGCGCGCGCTGGTCGTCTTCTTCGGTGTCGGGCAGGAACAGGCCGCGCACGTCGGCCTGGCCGCGCAGCGCGTCGACCACGCGTTCGCGCCGGTCGTCGGGCAGGTCGTGCAGCACCGCCTTCACCGCGGGCACGGCCTGGGTGAGGTTCTCGCCGGTGTAGCTCCGGCGGAGGTCGACCAGCTGTTCGGTCAACGACGATCGCGCCATGGCAGTCCTCGCTCCCGCCGCCCGGCTCGGCGTGACAAGGACGCGTCAAGCGTCGGTCGACGGTCTTCGGTGGTACTCCATGAGCAGGGGTGCCCTCACCCCGCGGCGGATCTGCCACCCGTTGCCGGGGAGTGGCTCCAGCCTCACGTCTGCTCACGCACGCCGCTGCCGACGATAGCGCAACGTTGCCCGCGAGGCGTCGCGTCCCTAGCGTCTGGCGCATGGTGAGCGGGGCGGAGCGGTTGCTGGGTGTGCTGGCCGCGCACGGCGTCGAGGTCGTGTTCGGGTTGCCCGGTGTGCACAACCTGCCCGTGTGGGAGGCGCTGCGGACCTCCGGCATCCGGCTGGTCGGCGTCCGGCACGAGCAGACGGCGGTGTACGCGGCCGACGGCTACGCCCGCGCCACCGGCCGGCTCGGCGTCGCGCTGGTGACCACGGGGCCGGGCGCGGCGAACTGCCTGGGCGCGACCGGCGAGGCGTACGCGTCCGGGTCGCCGGTGCTGGTGATCGCCACCGACATCCCGTCGACGCTGCGCCGTCCCGGCGAGTACCGGGGCACCCTGCACGAGACTCGCGACCAGCGGGCGATGTTCCTACCGGTGGTCAAGGGCGGGTGGACGCTGCGCGCCGCCGAGTCGATCGGCATCTACGCCGACAGCGCGGCGCTGCTGGCCACCACCGCGCCGCAGGGCCCGGTGTACCTGGGCGTGCCGACCGACTTCCTCACCGCGGACGCCGGCGTGTGGAACCGCATCCCGACCCGCGCGCCGTCCGTGCCGGACCTCGCGCCGGGGGTGGAGCTGGTGACGGCCGCCGAACGCCCGCTGATCTGGGCCGGTGGCGGCGCCGCGCGGTCGGGCGCCGGCGCGGCGGTGGGCGCGCTGGCCTCGCGCATCGGCGCGCCGATCGTCACCACGTACGGCGCGCGCGGGCTGGTCGACCACCCCCACGTGGTGCAGGGGCCGGTCCACCTGCCGGAGGTCGGCGCGCTGTGGGACGAGGCCGACCTGGTCATCGGGGTGGGCAGCGACTTCGACGGGATGATGACGCAGAACTGGCTGCAGCCCGCGCCGCCCCGGCTGCTGAACGTGAACGTGGAGCCGGTCCGCAACTACTCGCCGGACGTGACGTTGCGCGGCGACGCGCGGATGGTGGTGTCGGCGCTGGCCGCCGCCGTGCCCGCGCGCCCGGACACCGGGGTCGCCTCCCGGGTGGCCGAGCTGAACGACCTGGTGCGCAAGGCGGTCGAGGCGGACGAGCCGCGCGCGGTGCCGCTGCTGGAGGCGCTGGAGGGGCGCCGGGTGGTGGCCGACATGTGCGTGGCCGGGTACTGGGTCGGCGGGTTCGGCCGGTTCACCCGGCCGCGCGGGCTGGCGTACCCGGTGGGGTGGGGCACGCTCGGCTTCGGCTTCCCCGCCGCGCTGGGCGCCGCGATGACCGGGCGGGTGGTGGCGGTGTGCGGTGACGGCGGGTTCCTGTTCGCGGTCGGCGACCTGGCCACCGCCGCGCAGGAGCAGCTGCCGGTGACCGTGGTGCTGGTGGACGACGGCGGCTACGGGATGCTGCGGCACGACCAGGTGCGGGCCGGGCACGAGCCGTTCGGGGTCGACCTGCGGTCGCCGGACTTCGTGGCGCTGGCCGAGAGCTTCGGCGTGGAGGCGTCCGCTGTGGACGGTTTCGGCGAGGAGTTCCGGTCGCGCCTGGACGACTACGCGGCGCGGTCGGGGCCCAACGTGCTGGTGGTGCGCGCCGCGGCGTTGAAGCCACCGGTCACCACGTCGCCGCGCTGGTACCGCAGGAGTTAAGGTGTCGAACATGAGTTCGAACGAACGCGTGTGGCCCGCGGCGGACGCGCACGACGAGCTGCGGCTGCTGACCGAGTTCCTGACCTTCCTGCGACTGACCGCCGTGTCGAAGGTGGAGGGCCTGAGCTGGGAGGACGCCGCGGCGACGCCGATCCCGACGTCACCGGTGGTGAGCGCGCTCGGCGTGCTGCGGCACTTGACCGCGGTGGAGCGGTGGTGGCTGTCGATCGAGACCGGCGGGGTCGAGCTGCCGTCGTTGTGGGGCGAGGACGCGGACGCGTCGTGGCTCCTGCACGAGGGCGACACGGTGGAGTCGGTGATCGCCGAGTACCGCGCCGAG
This sequence comes from Actinosynnema sp. NPDC002837, assembly GCF_040295345.1. Lineage (NCBI taxonomy): Bacteria > Bacillati > Actinomycetota > Actinomycetes > Pseudonocardiales > Pseudonocardiaceae > Actinosynnema > Actinosynnema sp. NPDC002837. Next base: position 250,390 of record NZ_JBEOVG010000002.1, on the reverse strand, counting down.
TGGGAGCGGTCGGCCGCCGCGCTGACGGGCCTCGGCCCGGACGACCGCACCAAGGGCGACCACGACGGCAACGGCCGCACCGTGCGCTGGGTCCTCGCCCACCTGGTGCAGGAGACCGGCCGGCACGTCGGCCACCTGGACTTCCTGCGCGAGCTGGCGGACGGGCAGAAGGGCGAGTAGCCCTCCGGGGTGTTCCGGCCGATCGACCCTTGGCACGTGGCGCGGTCCGGACGACGCTGGGCCCATGACGACCTACGTGTCCACCAATCCCGCCGACCTGTCCGACGTCGTCACGCGCGTCGACCTGGTCGGGGCGGAGGAGTTCGCGGCCGCCGCGCGCCGGGCCCGGTCGGCGCAGCGGGAGTGGGCCAGGGTGCCCGCGCCGGTGCGGGGGCAGGTGGTGGCGAACATCGGGCGGTTGGTCGAGGCCAACGCCGAGGCGCTCGCCCGGATCGTCACCCGGGAGATCGGCAAGCCGCTGCCCGAAGCCCGCGGCGAGGTGCGGGAGGTCGTGGACACGTGCACGTTCTTCTCGGGTGAAGGACGCCGGCTCTACGGGCAGACCGTGCCCTCGGAGATGCCGGACAAGCAGCTGTTCACGTTCCGCGAGCCGGTCGGTGGCACGGTGGTCGTCACGGCGGGCAACTTCCCGGTGGCGGTGCCCTCGTGGAGCATCGTGCCGTCGCTGCTGTGCGGCAACTCGGTGGTGTGGAAGCCCGCCGAGTACTCGGCCGCGTCCGCTCGGGCGTTCTACGACGTCGTGATGCGCGCCGGCGTGCCGGAAGGCGTGTTCGAGATCGTCTTCGCCGACGGCGAGGAGACCTTCCGCGGGCTCGGGCAGGGGCTCGGGCAGGGGCTGGTGGACAAGGTCGCGTTCACCGGGTCGTCGGCGGTGGGCTCGCGGCTCGGCGAGCTGTGCGGGCGGCACCTCCAGTCGCCGTGCCTGGAGCTGGGCGGCAAGAACCCGATGGTGGTCACCGAGGACGCCGACCTGGACCTGGCGGTGCGCGGCGCGCTGTTCTCCGGCTTCGGCACCGGCGGGCAGCGGTGCACGTCGTTGGGCACGGTGATCGTGCACGAGGACGTGCACGGCGAGTTCGTGCGGCGGTTCGCGGAGGCGGTCGGGACGGCGGTGGTCGGCGACCCGTTCGACGAGGACGTGCTGTACGGGCCGATGCTGGACGGGAAGTTCGCGGCGCGGTTCGAGGAGTACCTCGGCTGGATCGGCGACCACCACGTCACGCACGGCTCGACGGGGTCGGGCCGGATTACGGACGCCAACCCCCGCAACGGTTTCCGCGGCGACCCGGAGCGCGGCCTGTTCTACCACCCGGTCGTCGTGGACGGCGTGCGGCCGGACGACGACCTGTTCCGGCACGAGACGTTCGGGCCGGTCGTCGGCGTCACCGCCTACCGCGCGCTGGAGGAGGCGATCGAGCTCGGCAACCTGCCCGGCTACGGCCTGTCGTCCGCGATCTACACCACGGACCCGGCGAAGGCGTTCGCGTTCCGCGAGGGCATCGGCGCGGGCATGGTGAGCGTGAACAACTCGACCTCCGGCGCGGAGGCGCACCTGCCGTTCGGCGGGAACGGCAAGTCGGGCAACGGTTCCCGGCAGTCCGGCGGGTGGGTGCTCGACCAGTTCACCCGGTGGCAGTCGATGAACTGGGACCGCTCGGGGTCGTTGCAGAAGGCGCAGCTGGACACGCGGCGGGTCGAGGCGGACCTTGACTTCCGGCTGGCCTGACCGGGCGTCCGTCGTCATCGTCGGCGGCGGCGTGATGGGCGTGAGCGCGGCGTTCCACCTGGCCGAGGCCGGTGTGCGGGACGTGGTGCTGGTGGAGCGGGACGCGCTCGGCTCCGGTTCGACGGCCAAGGCGGCGGGCGGGGTGCGGGCCCAGTTCTCCGACGAGGTGAACATCCGGTTGGGCGCGCGGAGCCTGGAGGCGTTCGCGCGGTTCCCGACCAGGCCGGGCCAGGAGATCGACCTGCGCCGCGTCGGCTACCTGTTCCTGCTCTCCGAGCCGGCGCACGTCGCGGCCTTCGAGCGGAACGTGGTGGCGCAGAACGCGCTGGGCGTGCCGAGCCGGGTGCTGGACGTCGCGGAGGCGCGGCGGTTGTCGCCGTTGATCTCGACCGACGGGCTGCTCGCCGCCGCCTACTCCCCCGACGACGGCCACTGCACGCCCGAGTCGGTGGTCCTGGGTTACGCGACGGCCGCCCGGCGGCTGGGCGCGCGACTGCTGACGGGCACGACCGTGACGGGGATCGCGACGTCCGGCGGCGAGATCCGCGCCGTGGCGACCGATCGGGGCGTGATCGCGACCGGCACGGTGATCTGCGCGGCGGGCGCGTGGTCGGCGCGGGTCGGCGGGTTCGCGGGGGTCGACCTGCCGGTGACGCCGCTGCGCCGGCAGCTCGTGATCACCGGGCCGGTGCCCGGCCTGCCCGCCGTGGTGCCGTTCACGATCGACTTCGCCAGCACGTTCTACTTCCACCGAGAGGGCCGCGGACTGCTGATGGGCATGTCGGATCCCGCGCAGGAGCCCGGTTTCCACCTCGACCGGTCCGACGAGTGGCTGCCCCGGCTCGCGGAGGCGATCGGCAGGCGCGCGCCCTCGTTGCTGGACGTGGGCGTGACCGGCGGGTGGGCCGGGCTGTACGAGGTGACGCCGGACCACAACGCGCTGATCGGCGAGTCGCGCGAGGTGAGCCGCTTCCTCTACGCCACGGGCTTCTCCGGGCACGGGTTCCTGCAAGGGCCCGCGGTCGGCGAGGTGCTGCGCGACCTGGTGCTGGGTCGCGCGCCGGTGGTGGACGTGTCCGCGCTGGACGTCACGCGGTTCGCCGCGGGGCTCCGGCCCGAGCTGAACATCGTGTGAGGGTGACGTGGGCGCGTTGGACGGAGTGGTCATCGCGGACTTCGGGCGGGTGCTGGCCGCGCCGTACGCGACGATGGTGCTGGGCGACCTGGGCGCCGAGGTGGTCAAGGTGGAGCACCCGCGTGGTGACGAGACGCGGGCGTGGGGCCCGCCGCACGCCCGCGGCGAGGCCACGTACTTCCTCTCGGTGAACCGGAACAAGCGGTCACGGGTGCTCGACCTGGCCACCGCGGAGGGCCGGGCCGCGGCACGGGAGCTGGCGCTGGGCGCGGACGTGCTGGTGGAGAACTTCCGGCCGGGCACGATGCGGAAGTTCGGCCTCGACCACGAGGCGCTCTCGCGCGAGCACCCCCGCCTCGTCTACTGCTCGGTTACGGGGTTCGGCGCGGGCCGCGGCGCGGACCTGCCGGGGTACGACCTGCTGGTGCAGGCGGTCGGCGGGCTGATGAGCGTGACCGGCGCGGACGAGCCGACCAAGGTCGGCGTCGCGCTGGTGGACGTGCTGACCGGGGTGCACGCGGCGGTCGGGATCCTCGCCGCGCTGCGGCACCGCGACGCCACCGGCGAGGGCCAGTTGGTGGAGGTCGACCTGCTGTCCGTGCTGCTGTCGAGCATGGTCAACCAGAGCGCGGGTTACGCGCTGGCGGGCGTCGTGCCCGGGCTGCTGGGCAACCGGCACCCGTCGATCGCGCCCTACGAGGTGTTCCCGACGGCCGACCGGCCGGTGGCGCTGGCCGTGGGCAACGACCGGCAGTTCACCCGGCTGTGCGAGGCGCTGGGGTTGCCGGCGGACGCGCGGTTCGCCACGAACGAGCTGCGGGTCGCGCACGTGGACGCGTTGGCCGAGCTGCTGGCCGGTCGGTTGCGGACGCGGCCGGCGGCGCACTGGTTCGCGGTGCTGACGCCGCTCGGCGTGCCGTGCGGGCCGGTGAACGACCTGGCCGGCGCGTTCGAGCTGGCCGAGTCGCTCGGCTTGCGGCCCACCACCGACGTCGACGGGCTGGAGCTGGTGTCGAACCCGATCCGGATGTCCGCGACGCCGCCGACCTACCGGCTGCCGCCGCCGGGGCTCGGCGATGACGCGAGCGGGTGAACGGGCGTGCGCCGTGCGGCGGCGGCTGATTGGATCAGCGCCCATGCGCCACCTGGTAGCGGTGCTCGCCGCGCTCGTGCTGTCCGTGTCCGCCTCATCGGCCCTCGCCGCGCCCGCCGCGCCACCGGCCCCGGCGCGCGCCGAGCTCGACTTCACCGGCGCGGTGTCGTTGAACGGCTGCTCGGGCGCGGTGGTCCGGCCGCCCGACCACCGGCCGTCGGACTCGGCGCTGGTGATGACGAACGGGCACTGCGTGAGGTTCCTGGAGCCCGAGGAGGTCGTGGTCGACGTGCCGGCGGACCGGAAGTTCACGCTGCTCGACCGCTCCGGCGAGGGCTCGCTCGCCACGCTGCGCGCGTCCACGCTGGTCTACGCCACCATGCACCGCACCGACGTCGCGCTGTACCGGCTCACGTCCACCTACGGCGAGGTCGAGGCGATGGGCGGCCGGGCCCTGGAGCTGTCGGCGGAGCACCCCGGCGCGGGCATCGACATCGGTGTGGTGTCGGGCTACTGGCGGCAGGTCTACTCGTGCCGGGCGGACGGTTACGTGCACCAGCTGCGCGAGGGCCGGTGGACCTGGCTGGACTCGATGCGCTACACCGAGGAGTGCCGCACGAGGGGTGGCACGTCCGGCTCGCCCGTGGTCGAGGTGGCCACCGGCAAGGTGGTGGCGGTCAACAACACCGGCAACGAGGACGGCGAGCGGTGCACCGACAACAACCCGTGCGAGGTCGACCAGGCCGGTGAGGTGACCGTCCGCCAGGGCATCGGGTACGCGCAGCAGACCTACCAGATCGTGCCGTGCCTGACCGGGGGCGGCGTGGTGGACCTGGCCGCCCCCGGCTGCGGGCTGCCGCGACCGGCGGCCTAGGGCTCGAACCGCTCCCCGGACAGGGCCGCGACCGCGGCCATCGGGTTGCCCAGGTGGTAGTGGTCCACGGCCAGGTAGGTCGGCGTCTTGCGGGCGGGCGGCTCGCAGAACCGGCGGGCCCGGTCGGCGAGCTTGCCGTTGTCGGTGGTCGCGGTGGCGGTGAGCGGGACGTCCCGGAAGTGGTTCATCACGAACAGCGGCCGGAAGCCGGGCTCGGTGCGGGTGAGGGGCGTGCTCCAGCGGCTGTAGCAGGACCAGTCGGACGCTCCCAGGCCTGGGCCCATCGACCAGTGGTTCTCCACCGTCCACTCCGACTGGTACATCACGCCGAACGTGTCGCGCTGCGGCGAGTCGCCCGAGCGGCCGTGGTCGGTGAAGATCATCAACCGCTTGCCGGCGGCGCGCAGCGCGGCCAGGGTCGGCCAGCCGTTCGCCCGCACGCCCGCCTGGTCCGGGCGGAACAGGACGTCCGCGAGGCCGTCGACGCGGGCGAGCTCGGCGCGCAGCACCTCGGCGGAGACGTAGTCCTCCAGGAAGATGGTGACGAACTCGTCCGGGTTGCGCTCGAGGAAGTCCACGATCCGCCGCACGTCCACCCACAGCGCCACCGGCCGGCTGACCCAAGTGCAGCTGTTGTGGCACAGGATCGCGCCGTCCGGGGTCTGGTGCACGTCGAGCTGGAACCCGCGCACGCCGTCCCTGAGCTGCTGGTCGATGCCGCGGGCCTGGTTGGGCGCGAGGTTGACGAACGGCGGGGCGAAACCGCCGTCCACGCCGTTGGCGTAGGCGTTGTGCGCGGTGAGGAAGGTGACCTGGTCCAAGCGCCGCTCGCCCTCCGGCGGGACCGGCGCCCGCCGGGGCGACACCGGGGTGAGGTACCAGAGGTCGGCGCCGGCGCCGATCCGCACCTGGTCCGTGCCGACGGCGATCAGGTAGCGGTCGGCGCCGGGCACCTTGAGCCGGTGGCGGTCGCCGTCGGGCAGCACGTCCCACTGCGCGTCGGCGCTGTCGCAGGACGACATCACGGCCTGGTCGCCCTGGCGGCCCAGGCACAGCGCGCCCTCGCGCAGCGTGCGGCCGGCCAGGGTCCACTGCTGGTGGTCCTCGTCGCCCTTCGGCCGCCGTTGCAGCACGGACGTGCCGGACGCGCCGGCGTTCAGACCGGTGGTGGCGCTTTGCACGTAGTAGACGCCGTCGGCGGGTGCGGCCTGGGCGGTGAGCGGCGTCGCGAGGGCGGCGACGAGCGTGGCGACCAGGGCTGATCGGGTGGCGCGCATCAAGAAGTCCTCTCGAAGGCTCCGCGGCGGCGGACAGCTCACAGGGTAAACGCGAAAGCTCTTCACGTCAGCCCGTCCTAGGCTGGTGCCATGACCGAACCGTGGGGTGACCCCGACAAGATCCGCCGCGTCCTCGACGGCGGGGAGACGTGGGCCGTGGTGGGCCTGGCCGACCACCGGCACCGCGCCGCGTACGGCGTGGCGAAGTTCCTCCAGCAGCGCGGCAAGCGGATCGTGCCCGTGCACCCGGACGCGCCGACCGTGCACGGCGAGCAGGGCTACGCGACGCTGGCCGACATCCCGTTCCCGGTCGACGTGGTCGACGTGTTCCGCCGGTCCGAGGCGGCGGGCGCGTTCGCCGACGAGGCGGTGGCGATCGGGGCGAAGGCGGTGTGGTTCCAGCTCGACGTGATCGACGAGGCGGCCTACGAGCGGGCCACGGCGGCGGGGCTGGACGTGGTCATGGACCGCTGCCCCGCCATCGAGTGGCCCGCGCACGGGCCGCGCTGATCACCGCCGGACCGCCGGGAACCCGTGCGCGCGGGCGGCGACGATGACGGCCAGGGCGGGCACGAGGAGCACCAGCGCGCTCCACGGCAGCGAGCCCGCGCCGAACCGGTCGAGCAGCAGGCCGCCCGCGACGCCGCCGCCCGCCATGGCCGCGTTCCACAACGTGACCAGCAGGGCCTGCGCGGAGTCCGCGGCCTCGCCGCCCGCGTCGCCGGCGGCCGTCGTGAGCAGGGTCGGCACACCTCCGAACCCCAGGCCCCACAACGCCACCGCGACGTAGACGAGGGGCGCGAGGGCCAGGTCGGCGGCCAGCACGGTGACCGCGACGGCGAACAGCACGGCGGCGGCGATCATCAGGGCGCGCAGCCGGCGGTCGATGTGCGCGCCGACCACCCAGATGCCCGCCACCGACGCGACGCCGAACACCAGCAGCACCGCGTCGATCCGGTCGGCCAGGCCGAGCCGCGCCAGGTACGCGGCGAGGTAGGTGTAGAGGATCGTGTGCGCGAGCACGAACACCAGCGTCACGACCAGGACCGGCGCCACACCGGGCCGGGCGAGTGTCCGCGCGACCGGGATCCGGCCGCCGCGCGGCTGACCGGGCCGGTCCGGCACCACCGCCACCACCCAGGCGATCAGCGCCACGGCCAGCGCCGTCATGGCCCAGAACGCGGCGCGCCAGCCGAGCGCGCCGCCGAGGAACGTGCCCGCGGGGACGCCGAGCGACAGCGCGACCGGGATGCCCGCCATGACCAGCGCGGTGGCCTTGCCGCGCAGGTGGTCGGGCGCGACGCGGCGGGCGTACCCGGCCAGCAGCGCCCACACCACGCCCGCGGCCACACCCGCGACGAACCGGGCGGCCAGCGTGAGCGGGAAGGCCGAGGACACGGCGGTGACGGTGTTGCCGACCGCGAACCCCGCCACCCCGGCCAGCAGCAAGCGCTTGCGCGGCCAGGTCGAGGTGGCGGCGGACAGCGGGATCGCCGCCGCCACCGTGCCGATCGCGTAGACCGTGACCAGCTGGCCGGTCGCGGACTCGCTCACGCCGAGGCCGGCGCTCATGCCGCGCAGGACGCCGGCGGGCAGGGCCTCGGTCAGGACCGTGATGAACGCGGCCGTGGCCAGCGCGAGCAGGGGCCGCAGCGGCAGCTTCCCGGTCCCGTTCGGTGGCGCGGTGTCGTCGCGGGCGGTGTCGTCACGAGCAGGGTTGGCGGAGTGAGCGGTGTCGGCTCCGGTGGCGGTGAATCGCATACCCGCATGGTCGAACCTGCCACCGGTGTCACTTTCAATCCGCCGCGACGTGAGCCGGCGCACACCCCGCCGCTAGCGGGCCCGGCGGTGCGCGGTGACCTCGATCTCGATGCGCATCCTCGGGTCGGCCAGGCCGCACTCCAGCATCGTCGCGGCCGGGCGCACCTCGCCGAACGCCGCGCGCAGCACCGGCCAGCACGGCTCGAAGTCCTTCGCGTCGGGCAGGTAGTACGTCACCCGCACGACGTCGGCGAAGCCGCTCTCCGCCTCGGCCAGCGCCGAGGCGATGTTGACCAGGCACTGCTCCGCCTGCGCCACCACGTCGTCGGAGATGGTCATGGTGGTGTAGTCGAAGCCGGTGGTGCCGGAGACGTGCACCCAGTCGCCGTCGACCACCGCGCGCGCGTAGCCGATCTGCTCTTCGAACGTGGAACCGGACAGGATCGCTCGCCTCATGGGATCAACCTATGTCGTTTCCGACCGACCTCGAAGCGGTTTCCGCGCCGTGATGGCCGCCGTGCGGAGCCGGTCAGTAACCTGCGGGCCATGCCGGTCGTCGCGCTCAACGGGATCAACCTCAGCTACCAGGTGGAGGGCGAGGGCGACCTCGTCGTGATGGTGATGGGCACCGGCAGTCCGGGCCGGGTGTGGCACGCGCACCAGGCGCCCGCGCTGCGCAACGCCGGGTTCCGGGTGGCGACCCTCGACAACCGGGGCATCCCGCCGACGGACGAGTGCGCGTCCGGGATGGTCATCGACGACCTCGTCGGCGACGTGGCGGCGTTGATCGAGTCGCTCGGCGGTCGGGCGCACGTGGTCGGCACGTCCATGGGCGCGCGGGTGACGCAGGAACTCGCGCTGGCCCGGCCGGACCTGGTGGGCAAGGCCGTGATGCTGGCGACCGCGGGCCGCAACGACCCCGTGCAGTCGGCGTTGTCGCACGGCGAGCGCGCGCTGCACGACCAGGGGATCACGCTGCCCTCACGGTACTTCGCGGCGGTGAACGCGGTGCTGAACCTCTCCCCCGCGACGCTGCGCGACCCGGTCGGCGCGCGCGACTGGCTGGACGTCTTCGAGTTCACCGGGTCGGCGGTGAGCAAGGGCGTGCGCGCGCAGATGGAGATGAACGACTTCGACGACCGGCTCGACGCCTACCGCGCCATCACCGTGCCGTGCCTGGTGGTGGGCTTCGCCGACGACCGGGTCCTGCCCGCCTACCTGGCCCGCGAGGTGGCGGCGGCCATCCCGGGCGCGCGGTACGAGGAGGTGGCCGACGCGGGCCACTTCGGGTTCCTCGAACAGCCCGCCGCGGTCAACCGGCTCCTGGTGGACTTCCTCCAGGGCTGAACCGCCGCCGTCCGGCGGCCGTTGGTGGAGTAGATGACCACCGACGGTGACCGGCCGACCACGGGAACTCGCCTACCCCCGCGTCGCGAACGCCGTTACCGTCGATCGCGACCTGGTGGGAGGCCCGATGGATGCGCGACGCGCCCGCTGGACCAGGCTGGGCCGCACCACCCGCCTGGTCGCCCTGGCCGCGGTCGGCGGGGTGACGTGCCTCGTGCTCGTCCCCGTCGCGATCAACGCCGCGACGGGCGGGTCGGCGCTGCCGGTGCTCGGCCCGCACGCGCGGTGGCTGTGGCCGGCGCTGGTCGTGCTGTCCGCGCTCACCGCGTGCCTCGCGGCGTGGGACCGGTTGAGCGCGCTGCTCGTGCGAAGACGACCCGCGCACCCCGCGAACCGCCGGATGGCGCTGGACCGGGTCGAGCGGTTCGTGCGGGCGCGGGTGGACGGGTCGCTGGCCGAGCAGCTGCGGCTCAAGCTGGGTGTCGCGCCCAGGGTCGGGCCGCGCCTGTCGACGCGCGTGCGCCACCCGGTCGTCGTGGCCGGCGAGGCGGGCGCGGGCAAGACGACGTTGCTGCTGGAACTGGCCGAGGCGCTGCTGGCGCGGGCCGCGCTCGACCCGGTCCGGCCGATACCGGTGGTGGTGGACCTCGGCGGGTGGCGGCGCGACGACGATTTCGGCGCGTGGCTGCTGCGCGTGCTGGCCGACCGGTACCGGATCGCGCCGCGGGTCGGCCGGGCGTGGCTGCGGGAGCGCAACCTCCTGCTGCTGTTCGACGGGTTGGACGAGCTGGCGCCCGCCGACCGGGTCGAGTGCCTGGCCTGGATCACCGCGCTGAACGTGCCGCAGGTCGTGCTGTGCACCGCGAACGACGAGTACCAGCACCTGCCCCGGTGCGACGTCGTCCAGGTGGAACCGCTGTCCCGCACCGTGGTCCAGGAGCTGATCGCCGCGTGCGGTCCGCGCTTGGACGGCCTGCACGACGAGCTGGAGAAGAACCCGGACCTGTGGGACGAGCTGCGCACGCCGCTCGCGTTCGGCCTGCTGGCGCTGGCCTACCGGGCCGGGCGGGCGGAGTACCGGGGCGTGCTGGACACCTACGTGGTCGAGTCGGCGGCACGGGGCGCGGCGCGTCCCGAGCGGACGGTGCGCGCGTTGCGGTTCCTGGCCCGCATCGCGCGGCGCAAGCACGACCTGCTGGCGCGGTCGCGGCTGCCACCGCGGCACGTGTGGCTGGACTTCGTCGGCCCGGAGGCGGTGTGGCGGCTGTTCCGGCGGGCCGCGCCGGGCGCGTTGGCGGGCGCGGCGGCGGCGTTGTGCTTCGTGGTGGGCGTGCGGCTCGGCCTGGTGGCGGCCGCGGTCGCCGCCGTGGCCACGGTGCTGGTGCCGCACAGCGCTTTCCGGGTGACGCGCGGTGACCCGAGCCGGGGGAACGTCTGGGCGGCAACGGGTTTCGTCGCCGGGGCGGTGGTGGCCGGCGGGGTGGCGTTCCTCGGCGGCCTGGTCGGCACGCAGGTCGCGCGGTGGCCCGCGGCGGTCGGGTACGGGCTGGTCGTCGTGGTCGCGCTGCTCGTCGCGTACGGCAACACCCGTGACCGGTACTGGGCGGTGGCGTGCGCGCTCGTGCCCGCCGGCGTGATGGTGGTGACCGGACCGTCGGCGGAGGTGTCGGCCGGGTTGGGCATCGGGCTCGGCACGGGCGCGCTGGTGGGCGCGTTCGTCGGTGGCCTGCGCGAGGTGTGGTCCGGGGTGCGGGTCCGCCCGGCCGGCGGCCTGCGCTGGCTGCCCGCGGCGGGCGCGGTCGGGGTGGGTCTCGCGGCGCTGGTGGGCGCCGACGTCCGCCTGTCGGCGTTGGGCGCGGTGACCGGGCTGCTGGTCGGCCTGGCCGTCACGCCGATCGCGAACCGGCCGTTCCACCTCCTGGCGGAGCTGCTGGCCCGGCCGCTCGCGCTGGACGAGTTCCCGTTGCGGCGCAAGGCGGTCCTGCAGTCCGCGCGGGACCGGGTGCTGCTGGTGGACGAGCACCGGTTCCCGCACGACCTGGTCCGCGAGCACCTCGCCGAGTGCGACCCGGTCGAGCTGACGGCGAGCGTCGAGCGCAGGCGCGCCGAGCTCAGCCCCACCGGGTCCGGCCCCACGGCTTGAACACCGACAGCACGGTGTTGAACGTGTAGAGCGCCAACGACACGCACGCCGCCGCCAGCACGTCGCCACCCGCCGCGACGACACCGTCCGCCGCTTCGTGCAGGCCCGAGCGCAGCGAGAACGTCGTGGCGATGACGGCGACGACGGTCAGCACGAACTTCACCAGCACCCACCGGTGCCTCACCAGGCCCCACTTCGTGCCGAGCGACAGCACCACGCCGGTGACCAGCGCGCCCAGTGCCAGCGGCAGCACGACGAGGTCGCCGAGCAGTTCCATCGCCTGGTAGAGCTGCGGCGCGTCGAACGCCGCCAGCGCGAGCACGAGCATCCCGATCGTGACGCCGAGCCAGCCCACGGACGTGACGACGTGCAGCAGCAGCCAGGTCTTGCCGGCCTTGGGTTTCAGGCCGTTGCCGGCCCTGACGGGCTTCGCGGACCTGGTGGGTTTCCCGGCCCGGGCGGGTTTCCCCGCTGTGGTGGCTTCGGTGGCTTTCGCGGCTTCCATGGCGCACAGCGTGGCGCGCCGGCGCCCGTCACCGCGTCGGTCCGGCAGCGGCTCCCGCGACTACGCCCCTCGACGTACCCAGTGCGCCGGGCGGGTCACGGACTTCGGCAGCTTCGTCGCGTCGTCGCCCCTGGCGGCGTCCACCTGGGCCTGGGTGAGGAAGAAGCTCCCGGTCAGGTTCGCGCCGGACAGGTCGGCGCCTCGTAGGTCCGCGCCGATGAAGTCGACCAGCCGCAGGTCCGCGTTGGTCAGCTTGGCGCCGATGAGGTAAGCGCCGCGCAGGTTGGACCCCCGGAGGTTGGCGCCCTTGAGGTCCTTGCCGATCAGGTCCGCGCCCCGGCGGTTCTTGCCCTTGCCGCGGGTCAGCTCGCTGGCGCGCAGCAGCAGGGCGTTGGCGCGCTCCCAGTGCGGTCCGACGTCCAGCTCCACCAGCTCTTCGGGCGTGCCGGCGGTGAGGGCCTCGATCGTCTCCTTCAGCTCGCGCGCGGCGGGGTGCAGCTCGCGGGCCGGCTCCAGGTCCAGCGCCTCGGTCAGGTACCAGAGCAGTTCGTGCAGCTGGCGCATGACCGGGAACACGTCGAACATGGTGGACGCCGACGCCGGGTCGTCACGCCAGCTCGTGCCGCCGAACGTCACCTGCGCCACCTGCTGGCCCGCGCCGAAGCAGTCGTACACCGTGCAGCCGGTGAAACCCTTGTCCCGCAACGTGGTGTGGGTGCCGCAGCGGAAGTCCTCGAGCAGGTTCGGGCACGGCGTGCGGGCGGGCTTGTCGATCGCGAAGTCGACCGACTTGCCGAAGGCGGGCACCACGCAGCACAGGGCGAAGCAGCGCGTGCAGTCGGCGCGGAGGTCGTTCATGCGCTCAACGTGTCCAGGATCTGCTGACCGTACTTGGCCAGCTTGTTCTCGCCGACGCCGCTGATCGCGCTCAGCTCGTCCAAGGTGGACGGGGTGGTCGCGGCGATCTGCCGCAGCGTGGCGTCGTTGAAGATGATGTAGGGCGGGACGCCCTGCTCCCTCGCCTGCGTGGTCCGCCACGCGCGCAGCTTCTCGAACACCGGCGCGGCCTCGGCGGGCAGGTCCACCGGCGCGTTCTTGGCCGCCTTGGCGGTCTTGACCTTGGCCGCGCGCTCCGGCTCACGCCGCATCGCCACCTTGCGGCCCTGGTAGAGCACCTCGTCACTGGCCGGCGTGACGACGAGCGTGGAGTACTCGCCCTCGACCGCGATCAGGCCCTGCGCGAGGAGTTGGCGGATCACGCCGCGCCAGCCGCTCTCGTTCAGCTCGGTGCCGATGCCGAAGACCTTCAGCTGGTCGTGGTCGTGCTGGATGACCTTCGCGGTCTTGCGGCCGAGCAGGATGTCGATCGTCTGGCCCGCGCCGAACTTCTGCCGCCGTTCGTTGCGCAGCCGCACCACGGTGGACAGCACCTTCTGCGCGGCCACCGTGCCGTCCCACGTCTCCGGCGGCGCGAGGCAGGTGTCGCAGTTGCCGCACGCCGTGGCCGACTGGCCGAAGTAGTCCAGCAGCCGGACGCGGCGGCACTCGACGGTCTCGCACAGCGCGAGCATCGCGTCGAGGTGGGCCATGAGCTTGCGGCGGTGCTGCTGGTCGCCCTCGGAGTCGTCGATCATCTTGCGCTGCTGGACGACGTCCTGCAGGCCGTAGGCCAGCCACGCGGTGGACGGCAGCCCGTCGCGGCCCGCGCGGCCCGTCTCCTGGTAGTAGCCCTCCACGGACTTCGGCAGGTCCAGGTGGGCGACGAACCGGACGTCCGGCTTGTCGATGCCCATGCCGAACGCGATGGTGGCGACCATCACGAGGCCGTCCTCGCGCAGGAAGCGCGACTGGTTGCGCGCGCGGGTGCCCGAGTCGAGGCCCGCGTGGTAGGGCAGGGCCGGGATGCCGTTCTGGCTGAGGAACTCGGCGGTCTTCTCCACCGAGTTGCGCGAGAGGCAGTAGACGATGCCCGCGTCGCCCTGGTGCTCGGTGCGCAGCAGTTCCAGCAGCTGCTTCTTCGGCTCGTTCTTGGGCACGATGCGGTACTGGATGTTCGGGCGGTCGAAGCTGGCGACGAAGTGCTTCGCGTCACCGAGGTTGAGGCGTTCGGCGATCTCGGCGTGGGTGGCCGGCGTGGCGGTCGCCGTGAGCGCGATGCGGGGCACCTCCGGCCACCGCTCGTGCAGGTGGGAGAGCGCGAGGTACTCGGGCCGGAAGTCGTGGCCCCACTGGGAGACGCAGTGCGCCTCGTCGATGGCGAACAGCGCGATCCGGCCGCGCTCCAGCAGGCGGGTGGTCTGCTCGGTGCGCAGGCGTTCGGGGGCGAGGTAGAGCAGGTCCAGCTCGCCGGCCAGGAACTCGGCCTCGACCATCGAGCGCTCGTCGGGGAACTGGGTCGAGTTGAGGAACCCGGCGCGCACGCCGAGGTCGCGCAACGCGTCCACCTGGTCCTGCATCAACGCGATCAGCGGCGACACGACCACCCCGGTGCCCTCGCGCACCAGGGAGGGGATCTGGTAGCACAACGACTTCCCGCCGCCGGTGGGCATGAGCACCAACGCGTCCCCGCCGGCGACGACGTGGTCGACGATGTCCTGCTGCTCCCCGCGGAAGGACTCGTACCCGAAAATCCTTCGCAGCACCTCTTGCGAAGCCATCGCGCGATCCTAACCGACCCCTCCGACACCCTCTCCGGTCCGACCCTTGAACACGTTGCGGCGGTGCCACCGGAAGTACCGCGCCGACCGCCGGTGGAAGGCTTCCGTGACGCGGCCGCGCAGGTGTTCGAGGTGCGGATCGAGCAGGCCGCCGTCGGAGGCGACGAGCACGACGCCGTCCTCGCCCACCGAGACGTGCCCCAGCTCGAAGAGCCGGTCACAGCCGAACGAGCACGCGAGCATCGCGATATTGCGCAGGTCGTTGCGCTCGTCGTCGTCGCACACCGCCCGCCGCTTGATGTGCGCCGCGATCAGCAACTCGACCGGGAACACCCGCCCGCACAGCGCGCACGGCGCCTCGGCCGCGTCCCCGACCAGCACCTTCCGCAGTTCGCCCTGCTCCTTGCGGTACTTCGCGACCACCCGGCCGTCCAGCTCGGCGAAGTGCTTGTCGCGCCCGTCCCGGCCGGCGCCCAGCACGGCCTGACCGGCCTGGACGGCCGCACCGGCGACCGTCGCCACCACGGCGGCCAGGACCTCGCTCTGCCCGACGGACGCGGTCCCGTCCTCCGTGAGCCGGTCGAGCGCCGCCTGGACCTCGTCCACCGCGATCTCGACCGGTCCGTCGGCGGTCGCCACCCGGGCGGCCGACGCATCGACTCCCACCACCGTGACGGTCCGCCCGGACGCCGTCGGCAACTCGGCGCCGATGAGGTCTCGCAGCACGTCGAGCGCCCGCGGCGGCTCGGCGACCGACAGGCCGACCCACCGCCACAAAGCCCGGTGGTCGACCTCGGTGAGGTAGGTGACGCGCAACACCTCGGCCGCCTGCGCGCGCACGACGGGATCGGACAGCAACTCGGCGGCCTGCTCCGTGAACCCTGCCAGGGCCGACCCGTCCGCGGCCGTCGGCTCGCCGGTCAACCCGTGCGTCTCCCACAGGGCGTCGGCGGAGCGGAGCCGCCAGAACGGGTACTGGGGCGTCGCGCTCGCGCCGGGCCGCCCGAACTCGCGCAACAGCGCGGCGACCGGCGTCCGGAACTCGGCCCACTCGAACAACCGGCCGTGCCCGGCCGCGAGCTGCCCGAGGGCCCACGTCAGCGCCAAGGGCTTGTGCAGCGTGACCCGGCCGCCCTGCCGGTGCGCGACCAGGCTCTCCAACGCGGCCAGCAGGTCGGGCACGCGGAACCGCTCGGGGAGCCGAGTGAGTGGCCGCGCGAGGTCGCTCGCCAGCCGCTCGGCGTCCGCCTCCGCCGGCCGGTACCCCGGCACGTCGACCCGCAACCGAAGGCGCTTGCTGTTGTTGCCCGCCTTCGGCGCGCCCGGCCGCTGCCCGATGCGCCCCTGGCCGCTGGTGAGCCGCCGGCGCAGCTCGGAGATGTCGACGCCCCGACCCAGCCACACCGGCTCCGGGAGGAGCCTGCGCTCGTCCTCGGCCAGGTCGCGGACCTGGCGCGAGTCGACCAGCGCGTCCAGCAGCACGGCGTCGACCGCCGCCAGCCTGCTCAGCAGCGCGGTCAACCCGGGCCGGTAGTCGGCGTTGCGCACCCCGCCGTCGGCGGTCTGCCCGCCGGCGCTCTCCAACAGCACCGCCAGGTGCTCACCGTCCGGCTTCACCGAGAACTCGGCGTTCAACACGTGGCCGGCATCGTCCGCAACTCGCACCGCTCTACCGTGCCAGACACGATGGGGTGAAATCCGGGAGACGTGGACATCAGGTCATGTGGGGACACGGCGGCCCCGGATGCGTGATGATGGCGTGCAGGGGGTGGCGGCCATGGGGGAACTCTCCGGGGACGAGGCGAAAGCGCTCGCCGGCAGTTTGCGGCGCCTGATGCAGTTGACCGCGAACCTCGTCGAGCAGGACGGTGAGGCGGCGCCGTTGCTCGCGCGGCTCCGGGATCACCTCGGGTGCGAGTTGGCGCAGGTGCTGTCGGTCGCCACGAAGTTCGAGGCGTGGGAGCACGTCAACCTCCAGCGGGGTGTCGACGCCTACCTCGCGGAGCACACGCCGGAGGCCGAGTGGTTCGGGGTCGGTGGGCACCACCGCGGCCACGAGGACTTCATGGGGATGCTCCTGGCCGCACGGCACTCGGTCGGCTTCGGGCTCGGGTCGGCCGACTACGCGACCGCGGCGGTGGGGCCGGAGGACAGCGTGGAGGTCGTCCAGCTCGGCCTGGTGCCGACCACGGCTCCCGACGGCACGCCCGTGCTGGTGGGCATCCGGGGGTCCAACGACTTCGGGCCGCCGGCCTGCCGGTTGGAGGTCCTCGCGGCCGATCGGGCGGCGGCGCGGGCGGTCGGTGGTGAGATCGAGCGGTTGATGCGGGAGCACGACGTGTTCCGGCGGCAAGTGCTGGCGTTCGGCGTGAGCGAGCACCGCGGCAACGAGCTGCTGACGTTCCTCCCCCGACCCGCCCTGGACGCCGACGACGTCGTGCTGCCGGACGGCGTGCTGGACACGATCGAGGAGCACGTGGTCGGCATCGCCGAGCACTCCGAACGGCTGCTCGCGGCGGGCCAGCACCTCAAGCGCGGACTGCTGCTGCACGGACCGCCCGGCACCGGCAAGACGCACACCGTCCGCTACCTGATGAGCCGGCTGTCCGACTGCACGGTGATCCTGCTGACCGGCCAGGCGATGCGGCTGATCGGGCAGGCGGCGGCGCTGGCGCGGCGGTTGCAGCCGTCGATGGTCGTGGTGGAGGACGTCGACCTGGTGGCCATGGACCGCGGTTACGCGGCCGGCCCCACGAACCCGCTGCTGTTCACGCTGCTCGACGCGATGGACGGGGTCGGCGCGGACGCGGACGTCACGTTCGTGCTCACCACGAACCGGGCCGACGAGCTGGAACGCGCGCTCGCCGACCGGCCGGGGCGCGTCGACCTGGCCATCGAGGTGCCCCGACCCGACGCCGACGGCCGCCGCAGGCTGGTCGAGCTGTACGGGCGCGGCGTCGACCTGCGGGCCGACCTGGGCCCGGTGGTCGAGGCGACCGAGGGCGTCACGGCGTCGTTCATCAAGGAGCTGCTGCGGCGGGCCGTCCTGGGCGCGGTGCGGGCGGACGGCGCGGGCGGCGTGCCGGTGGTGGGCGACGAGCTCGCCGACGTGGCGCGGGCCATGGCCGCCGAACGCGCGTCGCTCACCGGCATCCTGCTCGGCGGCTCGGCGAGCACGGCGACCGGACCGGGACCCGGCGGGCCGGGCCCGGCGCAACCGGGCCTGGCGCCGCAGGGGATCACGGTGAGGGCCACCAAGAGGTACTAAGCGGTCGGGCGCCACGAGCGCTCAACCGCCCCGCCCGGCCAGGGTGCGTTGCAGCACCACCACCACGAGCAGGAACGCGCCGCTGACCACCGACTGGTAGTTGCTGTCCAGCGTGCCGATCTGGTTGATCACGTTCTGGATCACGGCCCGCAGCGCGACGCCGACGACCGTGCCCAGCACCGTGCCCAGCCCGCCGGTCAGCAGGGTGCCGCCGATGACGACCGCGGCGATGGCGTCCAGCTCCAGCCCGACCCCGATCACGGTCACGCCGGACTCCAGGTACGCCGCCGTCACCGCGCCCGCGAAGCCGGACAGCACCCCGCTCACGGTGTAGACGACCACCTTGGTCCGCGCCACCGGCAGCCCCATCAGCACCGCGGACTGCTCCGCGCCGCCGGTGGCGAACACCGACTGCCCGAACCCCGTCCGCCGCAGCACGAGACCACCGGCCAGGCACAGCGCCGCCGCCAGGAACACCGGGTACCCGAACCCGAACACGGTCCCCCGCCCCAGCTCCAGGAACGCCGACCCGGACGCGATCCGGTACGTCGTCGACCCCTCGGACGTGATCGCCAGCAGCAGCCCGCGCGCCAGCAACAACGTCGCCAGCGTGACGATGAACGGCGCCATGCCGGTCCGCGCCACGAGCAGGCCGTTGAGCAACCCGATCAACCCGCACACCGCCAGCGGCAGCAGCAGGGCCACGAGGAAGCCCCACTGCGAGCCGTACGCGGCCAGCACGCCGCCCAGCGCGTACACCGACCCCACCGACAGGTCGATCCCACCCGTGATGATCACGAACGTCATGCCGAGCGCCACGATCGCCAGGAACGACCCCTGCAACGCCAGGTCGCGCACGTTGTCCAGGCTGCCGAACCGGGGGAACGACAGCCACGCCACCACGACCATCAGCACCAGAGCGACCGCGGCGCCGTGCCGGCCGACCCCGCCGCGCAGCCCGGTCACCGGCTGCTCCGCTCACGCGCCAGGTACACCGCGCCGACGATGATCGCGGCCTGCGCCATCTGCGCGGTCGAGTCGGGCAGGTCGTGCTTGATCAACGTCGCCCGCACCAGCTGCATCAGCAGCGCTCCCACCACGGTGCCGAGCACCCGCACCCGGCCACCGGTCAACGGCGTGCCGCCCACCACCACGGCGGTGATCGCGGACAGCTCCATCAGCAGCCCGATGTCGGCCGGGTCGCTCGCGCCCAGCCGCGCCGTGGACAGCACGCCCGCCACCGCCGCCAGCACGCCGCAGATCGCGTACACGCCGACCAGCACCCGTCGCACCGGCACGCCCGCCAGCACCGACGCCGCCCGGTTGCCGCCGACCGCGACCAACTGCCTGCCGAACGTCGTGCGCCCCACGATCAGCGCCACGGCCACCGCGAACACCGCCGCCGCCACCACCGCGACCGGCACGCCGAACACGTCGCCCGTCCCCAGCGCGAGGAACGTCGGGTCGCGCAGCTGCACCAACTGCCCCTCCGCGATCACCAGCGCCAACCCGCGACCGCCGACCAGCAGCGCCAGCGTGGCCACGATCGGCTGGATGCCCAGGTAGGCGACCAGCACCCCGTTGAACATGCCCGCGATCAGCCCCGCCACCAGCGCGATGGCGATCGCCGGCAACGGCCCGTACCCCAGGTACAGCGGGATGACCGCGGCCGACAGCGCCATCACCGCGCCGACCGACAGGTCCACCCCCTCGGTGCCGATCACCAGCGCCATGCCCAACGCCACGATGCACACCGGCGCCGCCTGCACGAGCTGCGTGCGGAGGTTGCCCGCGGTCAGGAAGTTCGACGTGAACGCGATGTTGAACAACAGCAACGCCACCACGGCGACGTACACGCCGTACTCCTGCAACCACCGCGCCGTGCGCGCGCGGTCCCGGACCAGAGCCGTCATGAGTCCCCCGAGGCGATCGCGGACAGCACGTGGTCGCGCGTCAGCCGGTCGCCGACCAGCTCCGACACCACCGCGCCGTCCTTGAGCACGACCAGCCGGTCCGCGCCGTCCAGCAGCTCCTCCAGCTCCGACGAGATCAGCAGCACCGCCAGCCCGTCGCGGGCCAGCTCGTCGATCAACGCCTGCACCTCGGCCTTCGCGCCGACGTCGATGCCGCGGGTCGGCTCGTCCAGCAGCAGCACCTTCGGCTGCGTGCACAGCCACCGCGCCAGCAGCACCTTCTGCTGGTTGCCGCCGGACAGCTCGGCGACCTTCTGCTCCGGCCCGGACACCTTGATCCGCAGCCGCCGGATGAACGTCTCCACCACCCGGTCCTGCCTGGTCCGGCTGACCACGCCGAAGCGGGACAGCCGGGGCAGCGCGGCGAGCACGATGTTCTCCCGCACGGACAGGTTCGGCACGATCCCCTCGGTCTTGCGGTCCTCCGCCAGCAGGCTCACCCCCGCGCGCACGGCCGCGCCGACGTTGCCCGGCAACGCCTTGCCGCCGAGCAGGACCGTGCCGGAGTCCAGCGGCAGCGCGCCGATGATCGCGCGCGCCGTCTCCGTACGACCGGATCCGAGCAGCCCGGCGAGGCCGACGACCTCACCGGGCCGGATCGACACCGAGACGCCCGACAACCGCCGTCCGCTGGTGAGGTCCTCCGCGCGCAGCAACGGTTCCGCGCCCGCCCGGTGCTCCTCGCTGAACGCCGTCGCGCCGTGCGCGCGGATGTCGCCGACGCTGCGGCCGAGCATCATCGACACCAGCTCGATGCGCGGCAGGTCCGCCAACGGCCCGGTGTGCACGTGCCGGCCGTCCCGCAGCACGGTGACGCGGTCGCAGATCCGGTACAGCTCGTCCATGCGGTGGCTGACGTACACGATCGCGATGCCGCGCCCGTGCAGCCGCTCGATGACCGAGAACAGCGTCTCGACCTCGCGCGGCTCCAACGACGACGTCGGCTCGTCCATGATGACCACGTGCGCGTCCGCCGCGACCGCGCGGGCCAGCGCGACCATCTGCTGGGCGCCCACCGCGAGCGTCCCGAGCGGGCGGCGCACGTCGTCGTGGATCCCGTACCCGGCGAGCACCTCGGCCGCCTCGGCGTGCACCCGGGCCCGGTCGACGAGGCCGAAGCGGGTGCGCGGTTCCCGGCCGAGGAACAAGTTCGCCGCCACGCTCATCAGCGGGACGAGGTTCACCTCCTGGTAGATGGTGGAGATGCCGGCCCGCTGCGCGTCGAGCGGCCGGTGGAACTCGACCGGCTCGCCGCGGTGGCGCACCTGCCCGGAGTCGGGCCGGTGCACGCCGGTCAGCACTTTGATCAACGTCGACTTGCCCGCGCCGTTCTCGCCGACCAGGGCGTGCACCTCACCCGGCCGCACCGAGAACGACACCCGGTCCAATGCCTTGACGCCGACGAACTCCTTGGTGGCGTCGACGACCTCCAACACCATGTCAGTACGCGTTCGCGAGCTTCTGGGCGGCGTTGGACCGGTCGTAGGAGTCGTCGGCGATGATCACGGCCGGCGGGATCTCCTCGCCGTCGGCGAAGTCCTGCAAGGTCTGGAACGCCAACGGGCCGAACCGGGGGTTCGACTCGATCACGGCGTCGTACCCGCCGTCGGCGACGAGCTGGACGGCGGTGAGCGTGCCGTCGATCGAGACGATCTTCACGTCCTGGCCCGGCGTGCGCCCCGCGGCCTTCAACGCGGTGACCGCGCCGATGCCCATCTCGTCGTTCTCCGCGTAGACGGCGGTGATGTCGGGGTTGCCGAGGATCAGCTGCTCCATCACGGCCTGGCCCTTGGAGCGGTCGAACTCGCCGGTCTGCTCGGCCACCACGGTGATGCCCGGCGTCTTGGCGATCTCGTCCTTGAAGCCCTTCGTGCGGTCGGTGGTGACGTTGTTGCCCGACGCGCCGAGCAGGATGGCCACCTTGCCGACGCCACCGGTCGCCGCGACCATCGCCCGGGCGGCGCGCTTGCCCTGCTCGACGAAGTCCGAGCCGATGAACGTCAGGTAGTCGGCGCACGGCTCGGCGGTCACCTTGCGGTCGATCGTGACCACCGGGACCTTCTTGGCCTTCGCCGCGTCCAGCGCGGGCTGGAGCCCGTCGGAGTTCAGCGGCGCGACGACCAGCAGCTGCGCGCCCCGGTCCAGCAGCGACTTGATGTCGCTGATCTGCTTGTTCAGGTCGCTCTGGGCGTTGGTGACGAGGAGCTTGTCGGCCGGGACGCCGAGCCTCGCGGCCTCCTCCTCGATCGACTTCGTCTCCGCGATGCGGAACGGGTTGGTCTCCTTCTCGGACTGGGAGAACCCGATCACGGCGTCCTTGACGTCGATCTTCGGGTAGCCGATCCGCTCGCGGGCGCAGCCGGGGCCGCTCGCCTGGGAGGCGGCGGCCGAGGCGGCGGGACCGCCCGTGCCGCGGGTGGACGGTTCGGCTTCACGGCTGGTGCAGGAGGTCAGCAGGGCGGCGGTCGCGACCACCGCGACGCCGACGCGGGCAGGCAGGGGCATTCGTGCGCTCCTCGATCCGGGTGTGAGTGAGCGGCGTCACTCTTCAAGGGCGGCTCCGTTTTACATCGTTGATACAACGTTGTAAAGGTTCGCCCCGCCAGCGCTGCGGAGCGCGATCGGACGGCGAACGGCCGACGCACCGCAGGCAAGCGCTTACCCAGGACGACCGGACGACCTCGCCGCCGTTCCCCCGCGCGCCCGGTCGTGCCATGGTGGTCGAGAGCGAGAATTGGTCTGGACCTTCACCGGAGAGGGGATCGGGACTATGCGCGGCACCACCGTGTTACCGGGAACGCCGTGCCGGGAGCCGCGCGAGGGCGAGTTGCCGCTGCACCGGCTGGAGGTGCCGGCGCCCAGCGCGCTCCCGTTCGCGGTCGGCACGTTCGACACCATCGGGCCGATGTCGCGCGCGCCGTTCCCGCACCGGCACACGTTCCACGAGATCGTGCACGTCACCGGCGGCACCGGCACGCACGTCGTCGACCTGGCCCGCTGGGAGCTGCGCCCGCCGCACCTGTGCGTGATCGCGCCCGGCCAGGTGCACCACTGGGACGACGCGCACGACCTGCAGGGCTCGGTGCTGCTGTTCACCGACGACTTCCTGCTCGACCACCCCGCCGACCGCGACCTGCTGCGCCGGCTCAGCGAACGGCCCTGGCTGACGCTGGACGAGCCCGCGCACGCCCGGATCGGCCGGCTCATCGGCGAGCTGCACGAGGAGTACCGGCACGGCGAAGCGGGCGCGGACACGGTGCTGCGGGCGTTGCTGCACGTGCTCGTCGTGCGCGCGGCCCGGCTGACCGCGACACCTGCCGCGCCGCCGCCCGCCCGACCCGGCGCGGTGGCGGAGGAGTTCGTCCGGCTGTCCGGCCGCACGGACCACCGGCTGTGGTCCGTGCGCGCGTACGCGGAGCGGATCGGCGTGACCCCCGGCTACCTGACCGAGGCGGTGAAGGCCGCGACCGGGCGGACGCCGTCGCAGCTGGTCCGCCAGGCGCGGACGCAGGAGGCGCAACGGCTGCTGGCCAAGACGGAGCTGAGCGTGCGGCAGGTGGCGAACCGGGTCGGCTTCGACGATCCCGCCTACTTCTGCCGCTTCTTCCGCCGCGAGACGGGCGCGAGCCCCGGGGCGTTCCGCCGCGCGGCAGGCCGTTCACAGTGAGCGCGAACGGCAACGGAGACCGCGAGGATCACCACGAACGGCGGCGCCAGTCCATCGTCCGCGGGTGAGCGGCGTCCGTAGGTTCGTGGTCGATCCCGAACCGAACGCCCCCACGAGGAGCAGGTATGGACGCATCCACGGACGGCGACCGCGGCACGACCGGGCAGCCCTCGGCCGACGAGTCGGACGCACGCCACCTCAGCCGCAAGACGGTGCTGCGCGCCGCGGTGGCCGCGGGGGTCGCGCTGCCGGTGGCGATGATGGGCGTGCCCGCGCTGGCCCGCACGGTCGGCGCGAACGGCGAGCAGGTCGCGCTGACGCCGGAGTGCGACGACGGCGACGACCCGACGCCGCCGCAGACCGAGGGACCGTACTTCAAGCCGAACTCGCCGCGCCGCACGTCGCTGGTCGACGCGGGGACGCCCGGCACGAGGCTCACCGTCACCGGCTACGTGTTCGGCCTGGCGTGCCTGCCGCTGGGCAACGTGCTGATGGACTTCTGGCAGGCCGACGTCAACGGCGTGTACGACAACACCGGCTACCGGTTCCGCGGCCACCAGTTCACCAACCCGGACGGCACGTTCACGCTGAGCACGATCGTGCCCGGCCTCTACCCCGGCCGCACCAGGCACATCCACGTGAAGCTGCAGGCGCCCGGCCGGCCCGTGCTCACCACCCAGCTGTACTTCCCGGGCGAGCCGCGCAACAACACCGACAGCATCTTCGACCCGCGGCTGCTGATGGAGGTGCGCACCGTCGGCGGCGGCCGTGAGGCGAAGTTCGACTTCGTGCTGAACGTGCCGCAGAGCACCACCACGCGGCCGACGACCACGACCACGACCCCGTCGTCACCGGGCGGCGGCACGTGGGCGGTGGGCACGAACTACGCGATCGGCGCGACCGTCACCTACAACGGCGTGGGGTACGTGTGCTTGCAGGGGCACCTCGCCCAGCCGGGCTGGGAACCGCCGAACGTGCCCGCGCTGTGGCGCGCGGAGTGAGTGCGGCCTGACGCCCGCGAAGGGAGCCCTCGGTGTGCGGATGACACCGGGGGTTCCCGCGCGGGTGGAGTGCCCTGGTCAGGCGGTGTTGCCGGTGCCCTGCGGCGGCACATCGGCCGGCTCGCGGAACAGGTCGGTGTAGGCGCGCTGCTCGTCGCGGCGCGGGCCGCTGGTGTCCTCGGGCCGGTCCGTGTCCGGGTGGCTGAACAGGTCGTGGTACGTGGATGACATGGGTTTCCGACTTTCTCCGCGTCCGATGCGTGCTCACGGTCGGCGATGCCGGTCCGGAGATCCCCGCACGGCGCGAGGGTGTTCGGGGTTCGAGAAGATAGAGAAACGCCCCGATGAGACCTACGGTACACGTCGCGGTGCCGTGACCGCCACAGCATTGGCGCGGGCGTGTCGGGCGCACCACCACGACGTCGGCTCCGACGACACGGCCGATCGGCGGATCGCACCCCGCACCCGTCTGTCCACAATGTACTAGCGATGCCCGTGACCCCTCCCACCCTCGAACGGGTGACTTGGGCCACCCGGGGAGGGTCCGGGGAACGAACCCGGCCCTCCCGTGGTTGTACGGGGTGGTCGTCAATCTTGTGTCCGTGTTTCCATCGAAGTCTCGCGGGAATGATGTTGCGGACGAAGTTCTTCCTTTGCCTTGCAGGACAAGCTGGAGAAGTCGTCGTCTGGAATCCGACCCGGAGCCCCGACCGGGGCGCCGCAGCCGGCACTGCCAAGGAGAGATCATGACTCAGGGAACCGTGAAGTGGTTCAACTCGGAGAAGGGCTTCGGCTTCCTCGCGCAGGAGGGCGGCCCGGACGTGTTCGTCCACTACTCCGAGATCGAGGGCAACGGCTACCGCAGCCTCGAGGAGAACCAGCGCGTCGAGTTCGACGTCAACCAGGGCCCCAAGGGTCCCCAGGCCGTCGGCGTCCGCGCCATCTGATCACTTCGCAGCCCGTTCGACTTGCTCCTACCAGCGGTGACGCCGGCGGAGACTCGAAACCCGGCGCCCCTCGGTCCAGTCCTGGGCCGAGGGGCGCCGGGCTTCTCCGCACCGGTCGCGCGGGACCCGGGCACCGGAGACCACCCGCGGATCGCCCGTCCGGTGTGATTTTCCGGCGCACCGAAGGAAATGCGTCGCTCCACAATGGAGCTCGGAGGCGTCGCCCGCGCAGGGCCCGAGCACGCGTTGGAGCGCTTCGAGCCCGAGCCGTAGCGGACGTTCATCGGCACGGTCGCCGCGCACGCCCACGGGTGCGCCATGGCGGGCCACTGGGACCAGGCCGTCCGGCCGACGGCCGATGCCGGCTCAGCGTGTACCTTTGGGTGCAGGCGGGAACCGTTCGAGCATCAGTCATGAGTTGCCGGTGTCCCGACCCATCTCGCACCGCCCGGAGATCGACGCGCTCCGCGGGTGCGGACAGGACAGATCCGATGAACCACGTCATGCCGACCACCGAGTCGACCGACGTCACCGAGACCGACGCCGCCGACACCCTTCAGTGCGCCGTGTGCCCGCACCCGTGGAAGTCCCACGACCGGATCGCGATGCGCTTCTGCACCGCGACCGTCAGCGAGAACCACCACCGGGGTTGCGTCTGCGGCTCCTGACTCACCAGGCGTCGCGGCTCCGGTAGGCGGGCTCCGGCTCCTCGTCCTCCACCGGCGCGACCCTCCGGATCACGCGGGGCGGCACGGTGGCGGGCGGTTCCTGCGGCGGCTCGTCGCCGAACACCCGCCGGTCCTCGGCGAGCACCCGGTCCAGCAGCGTGGTGTCGCCCAGCGCCGAGCGGACCACCTCGGCCTGCTTGCGCGCCGCGTCCGCGCGGGCCAGCGCGATCACGCGCAGGGTGGCGGACGACAGCGCCGCCGGGTCCGTCGTGCGCACGGCCGGGCCGAACGCGATCGACTTGACCGCGCCGTCCGACCCCGCGACCACGGTCACCACGCCGTCGTCGGACGTCGCCGTGCCGACCACGTCCCGCAGCCCTTCGGTCATGCGCTGGAACGACTCCGCGCGCAACCGGTTGTCGGCCGCGGCGGTGTCGATGGCCTCGATGCGCCGCAGCAGGATGTCGGCGGACTCCGTCACCGGGATGCCCCCTCGTCCGGTCGGATGGTCTTGAGGAACGCCTGGAAGTCGCCGACCAGGTCCTCGAACTGGCCGGGCGTCGCGCTGAGCACGATCTCCAGCACCGCGCGCCTGCGCTCGTCGCGCACGTCCGCCATCGCCAGGAACACCTGCAGCTGCACCAGGTCCACCGAGCGGTCACCGACGGGCGCGGTCAGCCGCAGCACCTGCGTGTAGGCGGACTCCAGCTCGTTGCGCCGCCCCACCTCCACCGCGCCGACGTCGCGGCGCAGCCTCGCCGCGGTCTGGTCGGCGATCTGCGCCAGCGTCGCGTCGTCGGCCCGGACCTCGCCGCTGATGGTGATGTTCGCGGTGAACCCCGCGCTGGAACCGGGGTGCAGCGCGACGAACGCCGCCTGCGAGGCGCCGACCTCGTCGGGCGGCGCCGAGAGCCACCCGTCGGGCAGCGAGAACTCGATCGGCACCGGAAGGGTGGTGGCCATGCCTGGTGTCCTCCTGGGATAGCTCATCGGCCGAACAGGCGGCCGATCGCGCGGCCGGCGTTCTCCACGCCGCGGCCGACGTCCTTGGCGACCTCGCCGACGTCGTCCGCGACGTCGACCACCGTCTCCACGACCTCGACCGGGTCGACGGTGACGTCGAAACCGACCTTGCCACCCACGCCGAACGCGAGCCCCACCGACCCTCCGATGTGGAACTTGCCGTCCTCGCCCATGCCGAACTGCCCGCTCGCGTGCCCGCCGACACCGGCCCAGGCCTCGCCGTTCACGCCCGCGCCGATGCCGGCGACCTCGGCGCCCGCCTCACCGGACACCTTCGCGCCCGCGAAGGCCTCCGCGTTGCCCTTCGCACCGAGGATCCCGATGGAGCCCTTGGCCTCCGCGGCGGCGCCGATCGTGCCCTCGGCGCTGCCCGAGACGCTCGCGTGCTGCCCGACCTTGATCTCGCCGTCGGCGTACCCGCTGGCCAGGTACGCGCCCGCGTGCGCGCCGACCGACACGCCCGCGTAGCTCGCGGTGGCGGTGTACCCGGCGTCCGCGCCGAGCACGGAGCCGCCGATCCGGCCCTGGCCCGTGACCGGGCCCGCGTGGAAGTCGCCGTCCTTCTCGCCGTGCTTGACGTCGACGTGCTTGTCGTCGCCCCACTCGCGCTCGTGCAGGTCGATGCCGATCTTCTCGGCGATCTCGCCGAGCGCGTCGGTGAGCAGGCGCTTGGACTCGCTGCCGGACTTGCTCTCGTACGAGCGCCCGTTGACGCCGTACTGCCAGCCGCCGGTGTCCTCGCCCTCCTCGTCGGTCTCGCGGTGCGCCGCGCCGTACTTCTCCTTGCCGAACGTCTTCTTGTAGCCGCCCTTGCCGTCGGACTCCCAGCCGAGCGCCTTCGCGACCACGTCGCCGATGCCGGACAGGCCCTTGCGGGCGTCGTCGAGCACCTTCTGGGCCTCCGACGCGCCCGCCTGGCCCGGGTCCTGGAACGGCGCGGTCTGCCCACCGGAGAGCGCGGCGGCGGCGTGCTCGGCGGCGGCGAGCCGGGTCGCCGCCTGCGCCGCCAGGTGCAGCTCGACGGCGCGTTGCGCCTCGCGCTGGCTCGCGACCAGCGCGTCGCCGTAGTCGGCCAGCAGCTGCCCGCCGCCGCCGAGGTCCTCGCCCGCCCGGAGCCACCGGGGCGGTTCGGCCCGGAAGGCCGACCGGAACGCGTCGCCCGCGCCGCCGCTCCAGCCGCCGGGGTCGATCCGGCCGAGGTCCTCGCCCACGGCCACGACCAGCCGCAACGTGCCCACGAGCTGCCGCAGGTCGCCGGTGATCAGCTCGGGCTCACCGGGGACGAGCGCCTTGGGGTCGGTCGTCTCGCCGAGTCGTGCCGCCATCAGGACACCGGCCCTTCCGGGTTGAGCCGGCCGAAGACGTCTGCGCGCGCGTCGTCGACGTCCACATAGGACGATGCCGCCGCGCGCAGCCCGATGGAGTGCTCGTCGGCCTCCCGGCGCAGCCGCTCCACGTAGGCGCGCATCTCCTCGATGAACAG
The DNA here is from genome assembly GCF_040295345.1 of Actinosynnema sp. NPDC002837. Classification (NCBI taxonomy): domain Bacteria; kingdom Bacillati; phylum Actinomycetota; class Actinomycetes; order Pseudonocardiales; family Pseudonocardiaceae; genus Actinosynnema; species Actinosynnema sp. NPDC002837. The sequence continues at coordinate 221,821 of NZ_JBEOVG010000002.1, read as the reverse complement.
CTCCCACGCGCCGGCGACCCCGGCGTGCCCGTACTCACCGCTCGGCCCGCACCACACCATGCCCGCGGTTCTGTCGCCGACGTCACCGATCTGCCCGGCCGCCCGCCGCAGCTCCTCGGGCACCGCACCGAACCCACTCATGTCCGCCCACCAGTCCACTCGACACCACGCCGTCAGACGGCGCCGGCGCGTCGGCCGTTCCCAGGGGTACAGCTGTATCGGCAGGCGCAGTGCGCGCGCAGACGTTTGGCCGAATCGGGTTCGTGCCGCGGGGCCTCCGGGGCGCGTCAGGGCCTCACGGCGTGCGGCGGAGCGCGGCAGCCGTGGCCGCCATGAGCGACCGGGTGCGGGCGACGGCCGTCGGCGGCAACTCGGCGACGACGTCGGCCAACGACTCCGCGGCGAGCGTGCGCCGCCACGCGTCGTGCGCGGTGGCCATCTTCGCGGCGAGCAGGCACGCGTTGCGGCAGTCCTCGGCGGGCAGCGCGCCCCGGCCACGCTGCCGGATCTCCTGGCACTCGTACGGCGAGGACGCGCCGTCCACGGCCTCCACCACGTGCAGCAGCGTGATCTCCGAGGCGGGCCTGGCCAGCCGGAAGCCGCCGCGCGGACCGGTCGTCGCGGTCAGCACACCCGCCTTGACCAGCCCCTGCAACTGCTTGGCGAGGTAGGGCGCGGGCAGGTCGTAGTACGCCGCGAGCTGGGCCGCCGACGCGGTGGTCCCCGGTTCGAGCTGCGCCAGCGTCGTCGCGCAGTGCAGGACCCACTCCGTGCTCACAGGCAGCTTCACACGGGCCAGTCTATCCAAGATATTGCGGATCTGTTTAGTCCGAGATAGGTTCGGGGCACAGCCCAGCAGCAGCGGAAGGATCGTCATGCGGATCGCAGTCGCCGGCGCGACCGGCAACATCGGCTCCCTCACCGTCGCCAACCTCGAGCGCGACGGGCACGAGGTCGTGCGCATCAGCCGGTCGCACGGCGTGGACCTGTCGACCGGCGACGGGCTCGACGCGGCGCTGGCCGGCGTCGACGCGGTGGTGGACGCGGTCAACGTGCCGTCGGCGGACCGCGCCGAGACCGTGGGCCTGTTCGGCGCGATGACCCGGAACCTGCTCGCGGCCGAGGCGCGGGCCGGCGTCCGGCACCACGTGCTGCTGTCGATCGTGGGCATCGCGGACATCGAGGGCAACGTGCACTACGCGGGCAAGCGCGAGCAGGAACGCCTGGTCGAGGCGAGCCCCGTGCCGTGGACGATCGTGCCGGCCACGCAGTTCCACGACTTCGCCGAGATGGTCGCGGGCTGGACCGAGCGGGACGGCGTCGCCACCATCGCGCCGCTGCTCGTGCAGCCGATCGCGCCGCAGGACGTGGCCGACGTCCTGGCCGAGCTCGCCGTCGGCGAGCCGCAGGGGCGCTACGCGGACGTCGCTGGCCCCGAGACGCAGGACCTGGTCGACATGGCACGGCGCACGCACCAGGCGCGTGGCCGGGACGTGCGCCTCGTGCCGACGTGGTCGGGCGTGTTCGGGCCGGAGATGGCCGGGAACGCGCTGCTGCCCGGCGAGCGCGCCCGGATCGCGCCGACCACGTTCGACGAGTGGCTCGCGAAGTCGGTGTGAACCCCAGCGGGTCCGGCGCCGGTGCTCGACGCCGGACCTGTCGAGGTCAGCGGGTGGCGTCGACGAGCTCCTTGCGGTCCTCCTCCAGCGCGGCGCCCTCCACGTCGAGGGTCGGCAGGCGGCGCAGCCACTTGGGCAGCCACCACGCCTTCTCCCCCAGCAGGGCCAGCGCGGCGGGCACGAGGACCATCCGGACCACGAACGCGTCGAACAGGATGCCGATGGCCAGGGCGAACGCGATGGACTTCATCGGGCCCTCGCCCGCGGGCACGAAGCCCGCGAACACCGAGAACATGATCAGCGCGGCGGCCACGACCACGGGCGCGGCTTGGCGGAAGCCGGTGCCGATCGCGGCCAGCGGCGCCTTGCCGTGGTGGTGCGCCTCGTGCATCCGGGACACCAGGAAGATCTGGTAGTCCATCGCCAGGCCGAACAGGATGCCCACCATCAGGATCGGGGTGAGGCTGAGCAGCGGGCCGGTGCCGTCGAGGTTGACCGCGTCGGCCAGCCAGCCCCACTGGAACACCGCGACCGTCGCGCCGAGCGACGCGCCGATGGTGAGCAGGAAGCCCAGCACGCCGACCAGCGGCACCAGGATCGACCGGAACACCAGCACCAGCAGCACCAGCGCGAGGCCGACGACCAGCGCCAGGTAGACCGGCATGGCCTCGTCCAGGGCGACGGCCACGTCCACGCTCACCGCGGTGGCGCCGGTGACGTAGGTGGTCGCGCCGTCCACGTCGGCCAGCCGTTCGCGCAGGTCGGTGACCAGCTGCTCGGTGGCCTGCGTGGCCGGGCCGGACTTCGGGATCACGGTGAGCATCGCGGCCGTGCCGTCGGCGTTCGGCGTCGGCGGCGTGACCAGCGCGATGTCCCCCGCGCCCTGGATGGTCGCGACGGCGGCCGAGGCGGTGGCGGCGGCGCCGTCGCCCTCGAACAGCACGACCAGCGGGCCGTTGAAGCCCTCGCCGAAGCCCTCGGCGAGCAGCCGTTCCGCGCGGGCCTGGCTCGACTCGGCGGCCGGCGCCGCGACCAGGGTCGTCTCCATCGACAGCACGGGCACGGCGACCGCGCCCAGGCCCACGACCGCCAGCAGCAGCGCCACGACCCGGTTGCGGGTGACCGCGCCGATCCAGCCGTGGAAGAAGCCGCGCTCGGGCGCGTCCGTGGCGGGCTCGGCGGGCGCGTCGCGCTCCTTGCGCGGCAGCACGCGGCGGCCGAGGTAGCCGAGCACGGCGGGCACCAGCGTGACGGCGACGAGCACCGCGACCACGATCGTCAACGCGGCGGCGACGCCCATCTGGGTCAGGAACGGGATGCCGACCACGGCCAGGCCCGCCAGCGCGATGACCACGGTCAGACCGGCGGTCACGACGGCGGAGCCCGCGGTGCCGACGGCCGTGCCGATCGCGTCGCCCACGTCCCGGCCCCGGCGCAGCTCCTGCCGGTAGCGGTTGATGATGAACAGGGCGTAGTCGATGCCGACCGCCAGGCCGAGCATCGCGGCCAGGATCGGGGTGGTGGACTGCAGGTCCATGAAGCCGGTGGCGATGGTGACGCCCAGCGCCCCGATGCCGACGCCCACGGAGGCGGTCAGCAGGTTCATGCCGGCCAGCACGAGCGAGCCGTAGGTGACGGCCAGGACCAGCAGCGCGATGACCACGCCGATGACCTCCGCCGGACCGCCGACGTGCGGCGGGGCCTGCGTGGCCTCGCCGGTGGCCTCCACGGTCAGCCCGGTCACCTCGCGCGTGGCGTCGAAGAGCGCGGTGCGCTGCTCCTCGGTGACCTCGCCGACCTGGGCCTCGTAGGTGACCGTGCTGTAGGCGACGTCCTGGTCCGCGTTCACGGTCGGCGCACGCGGGTCGAGCGGGTTGCTCGCGGACGTCACGCCGGGCAGCTCGGACAGCTCCCGCACCAGCCCGGCGAGCTTCGCGGCGTTCTCGGGCGAGGTGACCTGCTGCCCGTCCGGAGCCCGCACGACGACCCGCGCGGTCGCGCCGCCGCCCGTGCCGAACTCGTCGGAGATCTTGTCCAGCGCGGTGGTCGACTCCTGCCCCGGGATGGAGAAGGAGCCGGAGGTCGTGCCGGCCAGCGTGACCGCGCCGAACGCCGTGCCGCCGAGCACGAGCAGCCACAGCAGGACGACGACCAGGCGGCGCCGGTGCGCGCCGAAGCCGAGTCGGTAGAGCAGACGTGCCATGGGAGTCAGGCCTCCGGGTGGGATGGGTCTCGGTGCCCGAGCGCGTCGAGGCAGGTGGCGATGATGTGCGGCCGCCACGCGGTCTTCTCGCCCGTGTGGTTGGCGGCCAGGCTGAGCACGGCCAGGGCGCTGAGCATGCCGATCACGCGGACCAGCCGTGCCGTGTCGCGCGTGTCCTGCTCGACGCCGAACACCGCGAACACGTGCTGGGACAGGGCGTCCAGGTCGCCCTCCACGTCCTCGGCGCCCAGCAGGCTGATCGCGCGGGACTCCAGCGCGATCAGGCCGGGCCGGTCCAGGGCGAAGTCGACCAGCAGCTCCACCGCCCGCCGGTCCCGCGCCGGACCGGCCGGCGCCTGCGCGGCCTGCGCGAACAGCTCCCCGCTGTGCGTGCGCCCGACGTCCCGCGCGGCGTCGAACAGCGCCTGCTTGCTCGGGTAGTGGTGCAGCAGGCCGGCCTTCGACAACCCGACCGCGTCGGCCAGGTCCTTCACCGACGTGTGGTCGAACCCGTGCCGGGCGAACAGACCTGCCACGCGGTCCAGCAACTGGCCCTCGGTCAGCGCGCGTGCCATGCCTCCCACGGTACGTACTTACCGACCGATCCGGTCGGTAAGCCGACCGATCCGGTAGGTGGCTTCCGTCACCCCGCGCCCAGGGCAGGATCTGCACCGTGAGCGAACCGGACCGGCTCTCATTGCTGTGGGAGCAACACCTGCGCGCGACGTTCCCGCCGCACCTCCGCGGTCGAGACGTCGCCGGAGAGGACGTGGTGATGCTGGACGCGGACATCGCGGGCTGCGTCTCTTCGGCGTTGTCGGGACACCTCGACGAACGGCGTCACCGGGTCCTGGTGAGGTGCCTCGGGGCCGTCGAGAAGGTCATACCCTCGATCGGCGAGGACGGCGGCGCACGCGAGTACCTCGAACGCCTGCGGGAGATGGCCGAGTCGGCGATCCGGCCCGGTGACGCCGAGACCGCGCCGGATCGGTGATCGCAACCGGCCGTGCGGTGGCGCTCCCGCCCACGTGGGATCAACCGATCGCGACCACCCGCGCCCACGCCGGTGGCGAGTCCGGCACGTAGTCGGGATCGTCCTCGCGCGGTCGAGGCGGTCGGGAGAACAGGCCCACGACCGTCCGGCACGGTGGACGGGCGCCGGGCCAGGGCGTCTGCCCGTCGGTCAGGGCCACGACGACGTCGGGGCGGGGGCTGCCGCGCAACGCCTTGGCGAAGCCGCTGCGCAGGTCCGTGCCGCCACCGCCCACCAGCGGGATCCCCTCGGCACGGCACAGCGGGTGCGTGACGTGGGCGGCGGCGTCGCACGACAGCACCGAGACGAGGTCGCGCCGGCCGCCCACCGCGCGGACGATCGCGGCGATCTCGACGATCGCGCTGCCCAACTCGTCGTCGCTCACCGACCCGGAGGTGTCGACGATCACGCAGACGCGAGGCGGCCGCCGCCGCAGGCTCGGCAGCACGACCCCGGGCAGGCCGGCCGACCTGCGCGAGGGCCGACCGTAGGTGTAGTCCTCACCCACACCCGGCCCGGACACCGCCGAGCGGACCGCCGCGCCCAGCAGGTCGCGCCACGGCTGCGGCGGGTGGAACACCTCCTGCGCCCACCGTCGCCAGCCCTTCGGCGCGTTGCCCGGCCGGGCGGTGAGGCCCTGCGCCACCCGGAACCGGACGGCATCGCACTCCTGCGCGGTGAGCCCGTCGGCGCCGTCCGGCCCCACGTCCCACTCCCGCTCCAGCCCGTCGGCGCCGCTGCCGCAGTCCAGCCAGCCGTACCGGTCGGTGTGCGGCCCGAGCCGGAACTGGCGCAGGTAGTCCTCCATCAACTGCCCCTCGGGCAACCTGAGCATGGCCGGCTCGACGGCGCCCGCCGGCTTCGCCAACCCCTCGCCGAACACGTCGTCGTTGATCTCGCAGTCCGCGGCGATGTTCATCCGCAACCGCTCCCCCGGCCCGGTCAGCCCGTGCTCGGCCGCGAACCGGTCGCCGCGCCCGTGGTGGTCGCGCAGCAGGTGGGCGACCTCGTGCACCCAGACCCCGGCCAACTCCTCCAACGGGGTGCGGTCCACGAACGCCGGCGAGACGTAGCAGCGCCAGTGCCGGTCCACCGCCATCGTCGGCACTCGCCGCGACCGCACCACGTGCAACGCGAACAACGCCGTCGCCAGGTACGGCCGGCTGCGGACCGCGTGCAACCGGGCGGCGAAAAGCTTCTCCTCGTCCAGGCTCGTCGGCGTCATCGGCGGGCACCCGCGCCGACGACCGCCGCTGCCCGGTCCGCCCGCCGCGACAGCGACACCACACCGACCAGCCGCTCGATCGCCGCCGGCACCTGCCAGTCCTCGCGGCGCAGCGCGGCCAGCGTGGACGCCGGCACGACCACCAGGTCCGGCGCGCCGGTCTCCAAGGCCAGCACCAGCAACGACCACGCGGCGTCCCAACGGGACCGATCCGGCCGCCTGCGCACCGCCTCCACCACGCCGTCGAGCACCGTCTGGCGCAGGTCGCCGCGCTCGGGCAGCACGGCCGCCGCCGGATCCGCGAGCAGCGCCTCGGGATCCGGCAGGTCCATCCGGTCCAGGCTCGCCAACAGCTCCAGGCCCGGCCCATCGCCCACGGTGGCCCGCACCAGCATCGACAGCACCTCCCGGGAGGCGTCCGCCGCCGTGGCGAAGGCGATCAGCCGCAGCGCCATCTCCCAACTGCGCGGCGACGGCCACGCACCGCCGCGGCCCGCTTCGCTCTTCGGCAGCTGGTGCACCAAACCGGGACGTGCGGCCAGGAGTCCGCACACCGCCCGTCGGGCGAACGCCACGGCCTCGGCCAGCCGTCCCGGGTCCAGCCGCGGCAGCGACGCTCGCGGCCACGTCCCACCCAGCCCGCGCACCACGACCTCGTGGTCGTGGGCCCACCGCAGGTGGACGAACCGGTTGGCCAGCGGTGGGCTGAGCTCCCAGCCGTCGGCCGCGGAGGAACGGGGGTTGGCGGCGGCCACGATCCGGACACCGGGCGGGAGCCGCAGCGCGCCGATCCGGCGTTCGAGCACCACGCGCAGCAACGCGGCCTGGACCGCGGGCGGCGCGGTGGACAGCTCGTCGAGGAACAAGAGCCCTCGCCCCGCCCGGACCAGGCGCACGGCCCAGTCGGGCGGGGCCATCGGGACTCCTTGCACGGCCGGGTCGTCACCGACCACAGGCAGCCCGGAGAAGTCCGAGGGCTCGTGCACGCTGGCGATCACCGTGGTCAGCGGCAGGTCCAGCGCGTCGGCGAGCTGGTTCAGCGCCGCGGTCTTGCCGATGCCCGGCTCGCCCCACAGCAGCACGGGCAGGTCGGCGGACACGGCCAGGGTCAGGGCTTCCAGCTGGATGTCGGGACGCGGCTCGGTGGTCGTGTCCTGGAGCAGGGCGAGCAGGGCGGCGGCGGCGTCCATGGGTCGGACGTGGGCCGCTTCAACGGAAGTGGGCATGTCGGATCACCTTTGGGGTCGAGTCGAAGGGGGCCGTGGTCGGCCGGTGGGTGGAGCCGGGTGCGAGGTCAGCGACTGATCGCGTGGCGCGGGTGGGACCGGACGTCGCGGCGGCGGGCGTCCTTGACGACCGGCGCACGCCCGGCGCCGGCGAGTCCGGCCCGGAACAGCCCGTGCGCCACCCGACGACGCGCCGCCGTCTCCAGCTCGTCGCGCAACGCACCGCTGCGGAGCAGCACCTCCGGGCCCAGCAGGCGTTCGACGATCGCGAGGGCGCCGGCGGTGTCGCCGTGGTCCAGCCGGGCGCGAACGTCCACAAGGGATTCCGGGCGCCGGTGCACGTCGTCGATCACCCGCAGGCACGGCAACGGCGTGCCGCCCAACGCGACCAGCAGCTCCTCGCGGCGGATCTCGTCGGGGTCGTGGTCCAGCGGGACGAGCACCCCGTCCACCACGCCGATGCGGTGCGTGGCGCCGCGGCACTCGACCAGGCGTGCGTGCTCCGGGCCGTCGGGGCTCGGTGACGGGCGGGAGGGCCGGTGATCGGGCAGGAGTGCCGACGCGACAAGGGGGTGCAGCCGGTCGGCGTCGATCAACCCCGTCCGGAGCAGCTCCAGGTCGGGTAGCACCCGGGTCGCGGCGTCGGGCAGGACCGGCCACGCACGGCCGCGACCTCTCGGCGGAGCCACCGTGATCCCCGCGCCCGGGTCCAGCACCAGCCGGCGCCGGCTGTCGAGCCGCACGGTGACGACGCCGTCCGCACGTCCGTCCGCACGTCCGTCCGCGCGCAGCAGCAACGCCGCCTCCGCCGGCCACCGGTCGACGGCGAAGCCGCTCAGCTCCGCCGCCACCCCGTCCGGGATCACGGGTGGCGCGGGATCACGGCCGGTGGGCCGTTGCCCGGACCGCTCCCCCAGCTCACCGGCCCTCCGCACGTCCCACAGGTGGCGGTGCAGGTCGAGGCGGAACCGCCGGTCGGGCCGGGGGTGGGGGTGCAGGCCGGCCCCGTCCCCCGGTCGGGACGGCGCCCACAGCGCAAGGCTGATCCGCTGGCCGGCGCCGGCCCAGGACGGCGGGGTGCGCGCGACGAGGTGCAGCTCGCCGCCGCTGTCGGCCGTCGCGGGATAACGGGCCAGGGCAACGGTGAGGCCGGGCCGCAGCAGGCCGTCCGGGGCGATCCTCGGGAAGTGCCAGCGCAGCAGGTCGGGAGCCAGGTGACGGAGGTCGGCGCGGACCCGGGCCGCGAGGAGCCGGCCGTGGGCGCGACCCGCGGTTCTCAGGTCCAGGTCCACGTCGACGCGTGCGGCGGCGCAGGCGCCGGCCCAGTCGCCCACCAGTCGGCGGGCGGTCGCTGACTCGATCATCGGCGGCGGCACGGCGAACTCGCGCACGTGCGCCCAGAAGAAGAGGCGGTCGTCCTCGTTCGCGGTCAAGGGGAGCATCAGCACTCACCTTGCGCGAAGAGAACCTCCGATCCGTTCACGTAGGTAACCATCGCCGCGAGCGTACCAGGATCGACAACGGGCGGACCCGGTTCTGTTACCTCTTCCCGCCGGCTCCCGTCATACCGGCGACGACCGGGTGCACCCACCGGTCGTCGGACCCGAGTGGACGGAGAGCAGGATGCTGACCAACCTCATGTACGTGACGGTCTACGTCACCGACCAGGACCGCGCGCTGGAGTTCTACACCGAAGGGCTCGGCTTGGCGAAGCACGTCGACTACCCCGGCCCGGACGGGCGCTTCCTCACCGTGGGCGCACCCGGCAGTCCGGTCAAGATCATCCTGTGGCCGCACGCGCCGGCCGCGGGGCACCCCGCCGAGCCGGGCGCCGCGCCCGGTCCGCTCATCCTCGAGTCGGACGACCTGAGGGCGGACTTCGAGGTGTTCCGCCGGCGGGGCGTGACGTTCGTCGAGCCCGAACCGGTGGATTACCCGTTCGGCGTGCGCGTCGAGGCGGTGGATCCCGACGGCAACCGGATCTCGTTGCGCCAGCAGCCCCGCGGAACCGGGAAGTGACCGACCCCGGCCGGCGGGACCCGGTGGCCGAGGCGTTCGAGGGGCAGCGGGACCGGTTGCGCGCGATCGCCCACCGGGTGCTCGGATCGGACGCCGACGCCGAGGACGTGGTGCAGGAGGCCTGGCTGCGGCTCTCCCGCCAGGACGCGGCGGCCATCGGGAACCTGGCCGGCTGGCTGACCACGGTGGTCGGCCGGATCAGCCTGGACGTCCTGCGCGCGCGCCGGGCCCGTCCCGAGGCGTCCTACGACAGCGGGCCGCCCGAGCTCGTGGTGACGGCCGACGACGGCGGCGGCGCGCCGGAGGACGACGTGGCGCTGGCCGACTCGGTGGGGCTCGCGCTGCTCGTCGTGCTGGAGTCGCTGCGGCCGAACGAGCGGCTGGCGTTCGTGCTGCACGACCTGTTCGCGGTGCCGTTCGACGAGATCGGCCGGATCCTCGGCAAGTCGACCGACGCCACCAAGATGCTCGCCAGCCGCGCCCGCGGGAAGGTGCGGGCGACCGGCCGGCCGGCGGGCGTCGGGCGGGAGCAGCGGGAAGTCGTCCAAGCCTTCCTGGCGGCCGCTCGCGACGGCGACTTCGAAGGGCTGCTGCGCGTCCTCGACCCCGAGGTGCGGCTGACCGCCGACACCCCCGACGGCCAGGTCGTCGTCCTCGGCGCCACCAAGGTCGCCACTGGCGCCCGACTGTCCGCCGGCGCGGCCGGCCACGGTCGGGCAGTAGTCGTCAACGGGCGCCCGGGCCTGCTGTCCTGGCACGACGACGGCACCCCTCTGGCCGTCATGGCCTTCACCGTCGTCGGCGGCCGGATCGCCGAGATCACGATCGTGACCGACCCGGCCAAGCTCGCGTCGACGACCCTGCCGAAGCCACCGTGAGGGCGGGCGTGTTCCAGCGCGGCCCGGCCTCGACCCGAACACACCCGCCGCATACCTCGCGCAGTCGCCGCAGGAACTCAACGGTCAGCCGAGCATTACCACGCGGTTAGCGGACAGGTTCGAGACAGCGCGTCTACAAAGGACTCGTCCGCCTTGCACGCCTCCACCGAGGCGGACCGACAACCGCCGACCAAACGACCCGGCTCTGACCCCTGAGGACGCACCCACCCCGACACCCGACGAACCGGCCAGCCGGAACAAGATCGGCCCCTGACCCGAAGAGCACGGGTCAGGGGCCGAGCCAGGTGAAGTGCGAATGTGCCCCCGGTGCGACTCGAACGCACACTGGACGGATTTTGAGTCCGCTGCCTCTGCCGATTGGGCTACGGGGGCCGGCGGGAGCACTGTACTCGATCAGGTTGCCCGGCCGCCGTACGGGGTGGCGGCCGGGCGCGTGGCGGTCAGGAGCGGACCAGGCGGGTGATCGCGGCGGAGGCTTCGGCGATCTTCTCCTCCGCCACCTCGCCCCCCTCGGCCACGGCCTGCGCCACGCAGTGCTTCAGGTGCTCGTCGAGCAGACCCAAGGAGACCGCCTGCAACGCCTTCGTCGCGGCGGAGATCTGGGTCAGCACGTCGATGCAGTACTCGTCGTTCTCGACCATCCGCTGGAGGCCGCGGACCTGCCCCTCGATGCGGCGCAATCGCTTGAGGTACGCGTCCTTGTCCGCCGTGTAACCGAGCATCGCTCCCGACCTTCCCTACCCTGGGCGGGTATCCGAGTCCAGGATAGGCCACTCGACCGGGTGTGACCGGCACCACGGGGTGACGGCTCGCGGGCCGCACATTTCGGCTCCGTGCGGTTTGTGTCGCGAAATGACCCGTCCGGGGGCATCACTCACATTTTCACCGCGAAAGGTTAGGCGATATTCCTCTCGTGCACTATGGTGTCGACCTAAGCGTGTGGCGCAGAACTAGTCGAGGGCAGCACGCGCTATGCGAGCACACACGGAGGAACAGTGGCACAGCAGACCGTCGTCCAACTCATCGACGACCTCGACGGCAGCGAAGCCGCCGAGACCGTGACCTTCGCGCTGGACGGTGTGGAGTACTCCATCGACCTCTCCAAGGACAATGCGGACAAGCTCCGCGAGTCCCTGGCCGACTTCGTCGCCAAGGCGCGCCGCGCAGGTGGCCGCAAGCAGCGCAAGGGCACCGGCAAGAGCACGGTAAAGGCTGGTGACAAGGCGCAGGCCCAGGCCATTCGGGACTGGGCTCGCGCGCAGGGCCACCAGATCTCCGACCGGGGCCGCATTCCCCAGGGTCTGGTCGTGCAGTTCCAGGAAGCCCACGCTTCCTGAGCCACGTCGTTTTCCCCTGCGGCGGACCACCCCTGCCGCAGGGGAAAACAGCAGGTCAGGAGCGCTCAGGCCGGCGAGGTGCGCCCCGGGAACTCCACGCCGGCCAGGCTGAGCAGGGCGGTCGCCTTGACCGCGGTCTCCTCGAATTCCTCCGCGGGGTCGGACAGCGCGATGACCGCGCCCCCGACCCCGAAACTCACCTTGTCCCGGTCCACGACCAGCGTCCTGATGACGATGCTGAAGTCGGCCGTTCCGGAGAGTGAGAAGTAACCGAGCGCCCCGGAGTAGACACCCCGGGGCCCGGCTTCCAGCCCGTCGATGATCTGCATTGTCCGGATCTTGGGCGCGCCCGTCATGGACCCGCCGGGGAACGCCGCCCTAACCACCCGCGCGGCGGAACTACCGGAACGCAGCCGAGCCCGAACGGTGCTGACGAGCTGGTGCACTGTCGCGTAGCTCTCCACCTCGAAGATCCTGGGCACCTCGACGCTGCCGACTTCCGCGCAATGACCCAGATCATTGCGGACCAAGTCCACGATCATGAGGTTCTCGGCGCGGTCCTTCGCGCTGGCAGCCAAGGCCCTGCGCAAAGCCCCGTCCTCGGCGGCGGTCGCCCCGCGGGGGCGCGTGCCCTTGATTGGCTCGGATTCGACGACACCCTGTCGGTCGACCCGGATGAACCGCTCGGGTGAAGTGCTGAGCACGGAGAGCGCACCGAAACGGAGCAACGCCCCGAACGGCGCGGGGCTTTCCGCGCGCAGGAACCGGTAGGCGTCCCACGGGTCGACCGGCCCGCGCCACGTCACCGTGTTCGTCAAACACACCTCATAGGTCTCGCCCGCCGTGATGGCCTCCTGGCAAGCCGCGACCAGCTTCAAGTAGTGCGAACGGCCGTGTCGCGGCTGCACCGAGTCCGCGCGGGCCGGGCGCGGCGGCGCCGCCGGCGGCGCGGTGAACCGACGCAGGAAATCGGCCGTTCGGCCCAACCACCCGTCCTCGTCGGACAACGCCAACAGGTAGACGCACCGGGAATCGTGGTCGAAAACCAGCGCCCGGTCGGCGAACACGAATGCCGCGTCCGGCTGCTCCGAACGGTGCGCCGCCGCACCGCCGCATTCCGCCTTGAGCTCGTACCCGAGGTAGCCCACCCAGCCGAGCGCGAACTCGAACGGCACGTCCGGCGGCGCCACCCGCCACGCCGCCAGGTCGGCCTCCAGCCAGTCGAAGAACGGCCCGGGACGCGTCACCCCGTCCACCGTCACCTCGCCGGTCCACACGTCGTACGTCGCCACGCGCGCCAGCGGCCCGGACGCGTCGCCCATCACGGAGAACCGGCCACGCTCCCCGACGAGGCTGCTGTCCAGCCAGAACGCGTCGTGCGACGACCCGTACAGGGCCGCGTGGACGTCCTCGGGCGACGGGTGCACGTCCACCCGCCGCACGAGCACCTCACGGACCGGCTCACGGGCCCGAACGGGAGGCGCGGGGAGCTCGGGGAGCGCCGGCACGACGGCGGCGGCGTCGGTCAGGTCGCGGAAGTTGGCCAGCAGCTGGTGGCCGTGCGACGTGCACACCGACTCGGGGTGGAACTGCACACCCCAGGCGGGCCGCGACCGGTGCCGCACGCCCATCAGCACGTCGTCGGACGACGCCCAGGCGATCGGCTCCAGCGACGGCGGCAGGTCCGACACGGCCAGCGAGTGGTAGCGCACGACGGGCAGCGGCGACGGCAGGCCGGCGAACACGTCCACCCCCGTGTGCCGCACGTGGTCCACCACGCCGTGCCTCGGCGTGACCAAGCCCACGGACGCACCGTGCGCGAGGCACAGCCCTTGGTGACCCAGGCAGACACCCAGAAGGGGGATGTCGGCGTGCTCGATCACCGCCCGGCACAGGCCGAAGTCGGCGGCGCGCTGCGGCCGGCCCGGTCCGGGCGAGATCACCACGTTGTCGAACCGCCGCAGGTCGGACAGCCGGAACCGCGGGTCGTCGTTGGTGATGACGACCGGTTCCCGCCCGTTCACCTGAGCCAGGTACTGGAAGAGGTTGAACGTGAACGAGTCGTAGTTGTCGATGAGCAGCGTCCGCATGGCAAACAGCACGGTACCTGCACGAACACCCGGACGGAGTACCCACGGACGAGGGAGGGGACGACACCGGGAGACGACCCAGGACGCCGAAGAGGCCGGGCGCGTCGTGGCGCCCGGCCTCCCCGTCCCCGGCGGTGGCTCAGTCCAGGTGGAACTTCGGGTCCGCGGCGATCGCCGCGAGCTGCGCGCCCGTCAACGCCGGCCGGGACAGCGCCGGGTGACCGGACTCCAGGTACTCGCTCGAGTACGCGACGGTCACCAGCGTGCCGTCCGGGTGCCGGTAGAACGCCCCGGCGTCCATCGTGTTGCCGCCCGCGTCCGGGTCGGCGCCGGTGACGACGCCGACCTTCTTGCCGCCGACGTCGATCACCTCGCACGTCCCGCCGGTGACCGGGTACGGGTACTTGGTCGCCGCCTCGCACCCGACGAGGTCGCCGAGCCGGGTGTTGCCCTTGGTCTCGACCTTGATGGACAGCTCGCCGACGCCCGACTCACCGGTGATCACGACCGGTGTGCGCGCCTCGTAGTCCCAGACCTCCAGGTCGCCGACGTACTCGGCGAACTGCGCCTGGCGCCAGGTCATGGGGCCGTAGTCGGCGAACCCGATCCGGGTCCGGTCCTCGGCCTTCACGCCGGGCGGCAGCGACGAGGCCAGGTCGTTGAGCAGCTTGGCGCCCTTGTCGGCGCGCGGCCCGCTGGTCGAGGTCCGGTCGCTCTGCCCGTTCGGCCACCGGGTGCTCGTGTCCGACGGCGGCGGTGACCCGCTGGGCGGCATCACGGTCACCGACGGCGACTCGGACGGCGGCCGGTCGGTCGGCGTGACCCGCGGCCCGGACTCCGACGGCTGCCCTCCCGCCACCTGGACGACGTCGCCACCGCCGCCGGTCAGGGTCGGCACCAGCACGGCGCCGACCGCGATGGCCACCACCGCGAGGCCCGCGACCGCGCCGCCCCAGGTGGCCTTCCGCCGGCGCTGGGCACGTCGACCGCCCTCCAGCGCGGCCTCGGGGCTCATGGGCGGCGGCGGGCTGCTCGCCACCATCACTTCCTGCAACGCGCTCTTCAGCTCGTGCTCGTTCATCGCACCTTTTCTCCCTGCTGGGGGGTGATCAGGCCGCGCAGCGTCTGCAGCCCCCGCGCGGCCTGGCTCTTCACCGTTCCTTCGGAGCAGTCCAACGCCCTGGCGGTCTCCTCGACCGACAGGTCTTCCCAGTACCGCAGCACGAGCACGGCGCGCTGCCTCGGCGGCACCTGGGCCAGCGCCGCGAGCAGCACCAGCCGGTCCTCCGCCGAGCCGCGCGCGACGGCCGCCACGTCGGCGGTCGTCTCGCTCACCCGCTCCTTGCGGAACCAGCCCCGGCGCAGGTCGGACACGAACGTCCGGACGAGCGTCTGCCGGGTGTAGGCGTCGAGTGCCTCGTGCCGGTTGATCCGGCGCCACGCCACGTAGAGCTTGGCGAACGTGGCCTGGACCAGGTCCTCGGCACGGTGCCAGTCGCCGCACAGCAGGTACGCCGTGCCGCGCATGGCCTCGGACCGCGCCGCGAAGTACTCGGCGAACGCGGCGTCCCGATCACTCATCTGTCCTCCCCCGTGCTGCGGTACGAGGTAATCACGCTCACGGGCGGCCACGGGGTTGCATCCCCGCTCGGGGATTCGTGGAAACTGGACTCACCACCACTGGGGAGGCCCGGCCTTGATGTTCTTCGTGCTGTTCGCGGTCGTGATGGGCGTCGCCCACTACTACATCTGGACGCGTGCCGTGCGGGCCACGACCCGACCCGGGCGCGGCCGTCGGATCGGCACCGGGGTGGTGCTCTTCCTCTACGTGCTGGTGATGACGGCGCTGTCGGTGGCCGGGATCGGCGGGTCGGGGTTCGCCGTGGTCCTGGCCTGGCCGGGGTTCATCTGGCTGGCGTGCGCGTTCTACTTCGCGGTGATCCTGGCCGTGCTGGAGATCCCCCGGCTGGTCCTGAACCGCGCGATGCGCGAGCACGAGGTGCCGGCCGCGGTCGGCGCGCCCACCGCGGAGGTGGAGGCGCCCGCGGCCACGCTCGCCGGGCAGCCGGCCGACCCGGGCCGACGGCTGTTCATCGCCCGGTCGCTCGCCGTCGCGGGCGGCGTGGCCACGGTCGGCGTCGTCGGCTTCGGCACCACGCAGGCACTGGGCGACCCCGTGGTCAAGCGGGTGCCGGTGACCCTGGGCAAGCTCGACCAGCGGCTGTCGGGCTACCGGATCGCGGTGGTGAGCGACATCCACCTGGGGCCGCTGCTCGGCCGCGAGCACACCGAGCGGATCGTGCGCATGATCAACGAGCAGCAGGTGGACCTGGTCGCCATCGTCGGCGACCTGGTCGACGGCACGGTGGCCGAGCTGGGCGAGGCGGCGGCTCCGCTGCGCGACCTCGTGAGCACGCACGGCAGCTTCTTCGTCACCGGCAACCACGAGTACTACTCGGGCGTGGAGCCGTGGGTGGCGGAGCTGGAGCGGCTCGGGGTGAACCCGCTGCGCAACGAGCGGCTGCGGATCGAGCGGGCCGGCGCGTCGTTCGACCTCGCGGGCGTCAACGACGTCACCGGCAAGAACGTCCAGGACGGTCCCGACTACGCCCGCGCGCTGGACGGCCGCGACACGTCCACGCCGGTCGTGCTGATGGCGCACCAGCCGGTGCAGGTCCACGAGGCCGCCAAGCACGGGGTGGACCTGCAGCTGTCCGGGCACACGCACGGCGGGCAGATGTTCCCGTTCCACCTCGCGGTGGGCTTGCAGCAGCCGGTGCGCAGCGGGCTGGAGACCGTCGACGGCACGCAGGTCTACACCAGCAACGGGGCCGGGTTCTGGGGTCCGCCGGTGCGCGTCGGCGCGGCGCCCGACATCTCCATCGTGGAGCTGCGTCACAAGTTCGCCGGCTGATAGCGCTTTTTTCGCCTTCACCACCTAGAGTGGACCGCCGTGCCCGAACACGGTCGGACCGTGCCTGATCACGGTCGCGAAGGGGGACCCCTAGCGAGATGACGACGAGCTTTGCCGACGAACGGCTTCACGAGGCAATGGCTCGTATTCGTCGTTTCCTGGACCACGACCGCCCCGACACGCCCTGCCTCGTCATCGACCTGCCGACGGTGCGGGACCGGTTCACGGCGATCCGCGCGGCGCTGCCGCGGGTGGGGATCTTCTACGCGGTCAAGGCGAACCCGACGCCCGAGGTGGTCGAGCTGCTGGCCGCCGAGGGGTCCAGCTTCGACGTCGCCAGCCCCGCCGAGATCGACCTGTGCCTGGCGCGGGGCGCCGCGCCCGAGGCCGTCTCCTACAGCAACCCGATCAAGAAGGCGCGCGACATCGCCTACGCCTACGGGCGCGGTGTGCGACTCTTCGTGTCCGACAGCGAGCAGGACGTGCGCGCGCTGGCCGAGCACGCGCCCGGCTCGTCCGTGCTGCTGCGGATCTTGGTCGACAGCAACGGTTCCACCTACCCGTTCGGCAAGAAGTTCGGCTGTTCGCCCGAGATGGCGACGGATCTCCTGCGGTTGGCCGCCGAACTCGGACTCGTTCCGCTCGGCGTGGCCTTCCACGCGGGGTCGCAGCAGCTCGACCCGAACGGCTGGGACGGCGCGATCGCCGACGCCGCCGTCGTCATCGGGAAGCTGCGCGCCGAGGGGCTCTCGCCGACCACGGTCAACCTCGGCGGCGGCCTGCCCGCGGGCTACCTGACGCAGCCGCCGCCGCTGGCCGAGTACGCCGCGGCCATCACCGCGTCGATCGCCCGCCACTTCGGCGCCTTCGCGCCCGAGGTGATGATCGAGCCGGGACGCGCTATCGTGGCGGAGTCCGGTGTGATCCGCTCCGAAGTGGTGCTGGTGTCCCGGAAGTCCTATTCGGACGAACGGCGCTGGGTCTTCCTCGACATCGGCCGCTACGGCGGCCTCGCCGAGACCGAGGGCGAGGCCATCGCGTACCCGTTGGCCACCAGCCGCGAGGGCGTGCCGCAGACCGGGGCGCCCGTCGGCCCCGTCGTGCTGGCGGGTCCCACGTGCGACGCGGACGACGTGCTGTACCAGAACACGTGCTACGAGCTGCCGCTGGAACTGCGCGCGGGCGACCACGTCGACCTGCTCGGCGCGGGCGCCTACACGGCCAGCTACTCGTCGGTGGCGTTCAACGGCTTCCCGCCGTTGGCCACCCACTGCGTGCGATGAGCGCGCCCCCGCCTGTCCGCTGCTGTGCCCCTCCTGAAGATGTTTGGAGTGATTGATGTCCGAACTCCCGTGCGAATCCGAGCCGGTTGGCTTGTTCGCAGGACAGCACGTGCTCGCCGAGCTCGAAGGCGTGAGCCCGGAACTGCTCGACGACGAGCGGTTCCTGCGACACGCGCTCGGTGAAGCGCTCACCCAGGCTGATGCCACGGTGTTGGAGGTGGTCTCCAAGCAGTTCGAGCCGCAAGGGGTCACCGTGCTGGCCCTGTTGTCGGAGTCGCACGCGTCCATCCACACGTACCCCGAGGTCGGGGCCGTGTTCGTGGACGTGTTCACCTGCGGCACGCGCGCCAAACCCGCGCTCGCGGTGCAGTTGCTGGCCGAGGCGCTGGGAGCTGTGTCGGCACGGACGGACATGATCAGCCGGGGCCACCGCGTCCCCGCGCTCGTCGGTGAGGAGAAGGCGTCTTGATCCGCGAACCGCTCGCGGCCGGTATGACCAGGCACTGGGACGTCGACGAGGTCGTGGTCGACACCCGGACCGAGTTCCAGCACCTGGTGATCGCCCGCACGTCCCAGGGGTTGTCGCTGTTCTGCGACGACGACCGGCAGAGCACCGAGTTCAGCCAGCTGACCTACCACGAGGCGCTGATGGTCCCGGCGCTGCTGCTGGCCGACCGCGTCGACCGGGTGCTGGTCATCGGGTCGTCGGAGGGCGTGGTGTGCCAGATGGCGGTGGCCGCCGGCGCTTCGGTGGTCGACCACATCGACATCGACGCCCAGGCCGTGCGGCTGTGCGCCGAGCACCTGCCCTACGGGTACACGCTCGACGAGCTCGCGCTGGCCGAGAAGGGCGAGGGCCCGATCCACGTCCGGTACATCGACGGCTACGAGTACATCCGGACGACGTCGGAGCGCTACGACATCGTCCTGGTGGACCTGCCGGACGAGCGCGAGGAGGAGGCGCAGCACAACCGCTTGTACGGCGCCGAGTTCCTGGCCATGTGCAAGGCGCTGCTCACCCCCGGCGGCGTCGTGGTGTCCCAGGCGGGCTGCCAGACGATGTGGCGCAACACCACGCTGATCCGCATGTGGGAGCGGTTCAACGAGGTGTTCGGCACGGTCGCGTACTACGGCTCGGACGAGCACGAGTGGGCGTACCTGTTCGGGCGCGCCGACGAGGTGGCCGACCCGACCGCGCTGATGGTCGAGCGGCTGCCCGCGTGCGGCTACCAGCCGGAGTCGATCGACGACCTGGCGCTGGTGGGCAACTCGATCCCGCCGTACCAGGTCCGCCACTCGCTGGCCTGACGCGTGGCTCGAACGGGGCCGTCCTCCTCGCGGGGGACGGCCCCGTTCCGCGTTCAGGCCAGGGCGCGGCGCAGGAAGTCGACCTGGAGCAGGAGCAGGTTCTCGGCCACCTGTTCCTGCGGGGTCATGTGGGTCACGCCGGACAGCGGCAGCACGGTGTGCGGGCGGCCGGCGGCCAGCAGGGCCGAGGACAGGCGCAGGGTGTGCGCGGCCACCACGTTGTCGTCCGCCAGGCCGTGCACGATCATCAGCGGGCGCTCGAGCTTCGGCGCGTCGGCGATGAGCGAGTTGGCGTCGTAGACCTGCGGCTTCTCGGCCGGGTGGCCCAGGTAGCGCTCGGTGTAGTGGGTGTCGTAGAGCCGCCAGTCGGTGACCGGCGCGCCCGCGATGCCCGCGTGGAACACGTCCGGTCGGCGCAGCACGGCCAGCGCGGCCAGGTAGCCGCCGTAGGACCAGCCCCGGATGCCGACCCTGGTCAGGTCGAGGTCGGGTTCGCCCTTCGCGACCGCGTGCAGGGCGTCCACCTGGTCCTCCAGGGTGGCGCCGGCGAAGTCGAACGCGATCTCCCGCTCCCACGCCGGACCGCGACCGGGCGTGCCGCGGCCGTCCACGACGAGGACCGCGAAACCCTGGTCGGCCAGCCACTGCGAGGCCAGGTAGGCGTTGCGCGCCGACACCACGCGCTGCGCGTGCGGACCGCCGTACGGGTCGAGCAGGACCGGCAGCTTCGTGCCCGGCACGTGGCCGCGCGGGAACAGCAGCGCCGCCCTCAGGTCGCGCTCGCCGACGGTCAGCAGCCGCACTTCCGGTGCCAGCACGGGGGTTTCGGCGAACGTGCCGATCTCACCGCCGGTCGACACGGTGACCTTCGGCCCGAAGTGGTCCATCGACGAACGGGACAGCACCAGCACGCCGCCCGCGCGCGTCGCGCCGTGCACGCCGTCCTCAGTGGACAGTCGGGTGATCTCCTCGGGGCCGACCAGGAAGACGTGCGTCTGCGTCGGGTCGTCGGTGGACGCGGTGACCAGCGCGCCGTCGCCGTCCACGTCGAGCACCGCGCGGACCTGGAAGCCGTCCGGCGTCCACGGCCGGTCGCCCACGACGAGCCGGTTCGCGTCGCCGATCGGCAGCACGCGCAGCAGTTCGCCGTCCGGGGTCCAGCGCGGCGCGCCCGGCACGATCTCCAGCCAGTGCGGGTCGGTGTCGTCGGCGACCACCTCGGTGGCACCGGTCTCCACGTCGACCGCGAGCACCCGGACGCGGCGCTGGTCGCGTGACTGGACCTGCACCAGCGGCTTGCCGTGCGAGGTCCACGACACCGCGTTGACGTACGGGAAGGCGTCGCGGTCCCACGTCACGTCGGTCCGGCCGGCGCCGAGGACGGCCAGCTCCACCACGGCGTTGGCCTCGCCGGCGGCCGGGTAGGCGATCTCGGCGGCGGGCGTGCCCGGGTTCGCCGGGTCGGCGATGTGCCAGCGCGGCACGGGTGCGTTGTCCACCCTGGCCGCCAGCACGTGCTCGCCGTCCGGGGAGAACCAGTAGCCCCGGTG
Organism: Actinosynnema sp. NPDC002837; assembly: GCF_040295345.1. Classification (NCBI taxonomy): domain Bacteria; kingdom Bacillati; phylum Actinomycetota; class Actinomycetes; order Pseudonocardiales; family Pseudonocardiaceae; genus Actinosynnema; species Actinosynnema sp. NPDC002837. The sequence goes on along the minus strand of NZ_JBEOVG010000002.1, from coordinate 201,115 downwards.
GCGGCCCATCTCCTCGGCCGCGATGAACTCCGCGAGGCCCCACGTGACGTCCGGGCCGTCCGGCGACGCGACCACGCGGTCCGCGCCGGACTCCAGGTCCACCACGTGCAGCGCGCCCGCGGCCACGTAGCCGACCTTGCGGCCGGTCGGGTCCAGCCGGGGGTCGACCACCGGGCCCGCGACCGGCAGCTCGCGGACCGCGGCGGTGGCGAGTTCGACCACGAAGAGCCTGCCGGACAACGCGAACACCGCCTGCCGCGCGTCGCCGTCGGTGGCGTAGCCGACGATCCCGGCGGCCGACTCGCGGGTGCGCTCGCGGCGTGCCCGTTCCTCCGGGGACAGGTCCTCGGGGTCGGTCAGCAGGACGCCGGGGTCGGCCAGCAGCGTCTCGGACCGGGTCGCGGTGTCGAACGCCCACAGGCCGTTCGCCCGGCTCGTGGCCGTGGCGGTGCGGAGGAAGTACACCTTCGCGCCGTCCGGCGACGCGGTGAACGTCCGGGGTGCGCCGAGGGTGAACCGCTGGGTGCGCGCGTGCTGGCGCGGGAAGGAGATCTCGTTGCCCACCCGGACACCCTATGTCCCCGGCCGGCCGGCGGTCAGGCGATGCGACGGTGCCCTGCCTTGGCTGTGGTCAGGCGAGGCGACGACCGTCCGACCGGCGGTGCGGCGGTGCGGCGGCGGTGCCCGGTCGTGGCGGTGGGCGACCCCTGTCTTGGTCCGCGTCGTCGAGGCGGGCTGAACCGCGTCGGCGGACGGGCCGTAGTCGTGGGTGGAGCGATCGACGGACCGAGGAGGAGTTGAGTGTGATCCGACGAAACCGCATCGCCATCGCCGTCGCGGGTGGCATGGCCGCCGTGCTCGCGCTGGTCATGTGGACTTCCAACGCCACCGGCCTGCAGGGCAGGACGGTCGCGCAGACCGAGCAGGTCGGCGCCGCGGCCCAGGGCGACTACGGCGACGTTCAGGAGCCCTTGGCCCCTCCGACCAGCGAAGAGGCGGCGCCTGTCGAGGAGCCCGCCGCCGACGCGCCGGAGGGCCAGGCCGCGCCCGCGCCGTCCGGCCCGCAGGTCACGCTGGTCGGCAAGAGCGTGCCCAAGATGGGCGAGGTCGTGCAGGACGGTGACGGCCGCACGCTGTACCGGTTCGACAAGGACACGCCGGACCCGGCGAAGTCCAACTGCGAGGGTCAGTGCGCCGTGACGTGGCCCCCCGTGCTGTCCGACGGCAAGCCGCAGCTGCAGGGCGTCGACCCGGCGCTCGTGTCGACGGTGAAGCGGGCCGACGGCACCGACCAGGTGACGCTCGACGGCTGGCCGCTCTACACCTACGCGAAGGACGAGGCGCCCGGCCAGTGGAAGGGCCAGGGCGTGGGCGGCACGTGGTTCGTGGTGCAGCCCGACGGCAAGCGCAACGTCGAGTGCCTGCCGCCGGGGGTGACGCCGCCCGCCGCCTAGTCCACTGTGCCTCGCCCTGATCCCCCGGCCCGGGGTTGGCCGGGGGATCAGGGCGTCGCATCGCGGACCGTGCGGCTCGAAGTGGCGTCAGAGGGTGCGGACGGCCTCGGCGAAGTCCAGGCGCGGGTTGCGCGGGTGGGTGCCGGAGTGGTCCGGGTGACCGATGTTGACGATCACCAGGGGCAGCTGGTTGGTGCCGGCGAAGAACTCGCCGCGCACGCCCTCGGCGTCGAAGCCGCTCATCGGTCCGGCGGCGAGGCCCGCCGCGCGGACGCCGACGATGAAGTAGCCGGCCTGGAGCAGTGCGCTCGTCTTCGCCGCCTCGGTGCGCCCCGCGTCGTCCGCGAACGCCGCCTTCGCGCCCGGGTAGTGCGGGAACGTCGTGGCCAGGTGCTCGTGGAAGTCGGTGTCGGCCGCCAGGATCGCGGTCACCGGCGCGGCCAGGGTCTTGGCCCGGTTGCCCTCCGCCATGTGGGGCGCGAGCCGGGCCTTGGCGTCCTCGCCCCGGATGAGCAGCACGCGCAGCGGCTGGCTGTTCATCGCGGTCGGGCCCCACTTCACGAGGTCGTAGACGTCGCGGAGCTGCTCGTCGGTCACCGGCTCGTCGGTGAACGCGTTCGCCGTGCGGGCCTCGCGGAACAGCAGGTCCTGCGCTTCGCGTGGGAGGGCCAGCGTGTCGAGGGTGGCGGTCATGGTGCCTCTTTCGGTTGTCCCGTACGCGGGTTGCGCACGGGACAACCTCCAGTAAGCGCGAGCTATTTCGTGGCGTCGTTCACAGGGACGGGTACAGCGGGTGCTTGGCGGCCAGCACCTCGACCCGCGCCCGCAGCTCGGCCAGGTCCGGTGACGGCTGCAACGCCGCCGCGATGATCTCCGCCACCTCGGTGAAGTCGGCCGCGCCGAAACCGCGCGTGGCCAGCGCCGGCGTGCCGATGCGCAGGCCGGAGGTCACCATCGGCGGCCGCGGGTCGTTCGGCACCGCGTTGCGGTTGACCGTGATGCCCACCTCGTGCAGCCGGTCCTCGGCCTGCTTGCCGTCCAGTTCGGACGCCACCAGGTCCACCAGCACGAGGTGCACGTCCGTGCCGCCGGTGAGCACCTTCACACCGGCCGCCGCCGCGTCGGCCTGCGACAGGCGCTCGGCGAGGATCTTCGCGCCCTCGACCGTGCGCCGCTGGCGGTCGGCGAACTCGGGCGACGCGGCGTGCTTGAACGCCACCGCCTTGCCCGCGATCACGTGCTCCAGCGGGCCGCCCTGCTGACCTGGGAACACCGCCGAGTTGATCTTCTTCGCCAGGTCGGCCTCGTTGGTCAGGATCACGCCGCCGCGCGGGCCGCCGAGCGTCTTGTGCGTGGTCGTGGTCACGACGTGCGCGTGCGGCACGGGGCTCGGGTGCAGGCCCGCCGCCACGAGGCCGGCGAAGTGCGCCATGTCCACCATCAGGTAGGCGTCCACCGAGTCGGCGATCCGGCGGAACTCGGCGAAGTCCAGCTGGCGCGGGTACGCCGACCAGCCGGCCACGATCAGCTTCGGCCGGTGCTCGGTCGCCAGCCGCTCCACCTCGGCCATGTCGACGCGGCCGTCGGCCTCCGACACGTGGTAGGGCACCACGTTGTAGAGCTTGCCGGAGAAGTTGATCCGCATGCCGTGCGTGAGGTGGCCGCCGTGCGCGAGGTCCAGGCCCAGGATCGTGTCGCCCGGCTGGAGCAGGGCGAACATCGCGCACGCGTTGGCCTGCGCGCCCGAGTGCGGCTGCACGTTCGCGAAACCGGCGCCGAACAGCTCCTTCACCCGCTCGATCGCCAGCCGCTCGATCACGTCGACGTGCTCGCAGCCGCCGTAGTAGCGCCGGCCGGGGTAGCCCTCGGCGTACTTGTTCGTCAGCACCGACCCCTGCGCCTGGAGCACCGACACCGGCGTGAAGTTCTCCGAGGCGATCATCTCCAGCGTGCTCTGCTGCCGGTGCAGCTCGGCGGCGACGGCGTTCGCGACCTCCGGGTCGAACTCCGCGAGGGAGGTGGTGAAGTGCTCGGACATGTGTGGGGTCTCCCTTACGAGGTGCGCTTGTAGAAGGGCAGTGCGACGACTTCGACCGGCTCGTGCTTGCCGCGGACGTCCACCGACAGCCGGGTGCCGGGCTCGGTGTTGCCGACGGCCACGTACGCCATCGCCACCGAGTAGCCCAGGGTCGGCGACAACGCGCCGCTGGTCACCTCGCCGATCCGGGCGCCCGAGGCGTCCAGCACGGGGTAGCCGTGCCGCGGCGCGCGGCGCGAGGCGGTCTTCAGGCCGACCAGGACCTCCTCGACGCCCCGCTCGGCGACGGCGGCCAGCGCGTCGCGGCCGACGAAGTCGCCCGGCTTGTCCAGCTTCACCACGCGGCCGAGGTTCGCCTGGAACGGCGTGCGGTCGCGGCCGAGCTCGTTGCCGTACAGCGGCATGCCCGCCTCCAGCCGCAGCGTGTCGCGGCAGCCGAGGCCGGCGGGCTTGAGGTCGTGCGGCGCGCCCGCCTCCAGCAGGGCCCGCCAGACGTGCGCGGCGTCGTCCGGCGCGACGAACAGCTCGAAGCCGTCCTCGCCGGTGTAGCCGGTGCGGGCCAGCAGCACGGGCTTGCCCGCGACCTCGGTCGGGTACGACGCGTAGTACTTCACCGCGGCCAGGTCGGTCGACGTGAGGCCGGCGAGGATGGCGGTGGCCTTCGGGCCCTGCACGGCGAGCAGCGCGTAGTCGGTCGACTTGTCCGCGACCACCGCGTCGAAGCCCTTCGCCCGCTCGACCAGGGCCTCGTGCACGACGGCGGCGTTCGAGGCGTTGGCGACGACGAGGTACTCCTCATCACCCGTGCGGTACACGATCAGGTCGTCGATGACGCCACCGTCGGCCTCGCAGATCATCGTGTACCGGGCGCGGCCGACGCCGATCGCGGACGCGTGGCCGACCAGGGCGTGGTCGAGAGCGGCGCCCGCCTCCGGGCCGGTGAGCAGGATCTCACCCATGTGGGTCAGGTCGAACAGGCCCGCCGACGTGCGCACCGCGTGGTGCTCGGCCAGCTCGCTGTCGTAGCGCAGCGGCATCCGCCAGCCCGCGAAGTCGGTGAACATGGCGCCCAGCGCCTCGTGTTCGGCGTGCAGGGGCGTGCGGCGGCTTTCCATCAGGCGGGCCCTCCCTGGGTGCGGACATGCCGATGGGCCGACCGGTCGGGTCGACGGGCGGGCACGTCCGAGCGATTCACGAGCGAAAGGATGACACGGTCCACCGGAGACTCCTCGTCGAGTGAGCCTCCCCCTCTGCCATGAGCCTGAGAGCTTCACCACCCGGTGGGGGCGGCTTGCACCGTGGGCGAGGCGCACCGGGGTGCGCCTGCTTTCCAGAGTTGCCTTCGTCGCGCGGTACCTGTGCCTGAGAGATTCCGGGGAGGAGTTGCTCCTTCGGCGCCCCGCTGGGGGACTCTCCCGCGCGACATCGACGGCCGTGTTCAGTTGGTACCGCCAGACGCTAGGGGTGCCCGGCGGGCGGGGTCAACCCCGGTCACAGGCTCTTCTCGGCCCGGACGCTCTCGACCACCTTGCGCTCGGCGTAGAACGACACGAACGGGATCGTGCCCGCGAGCAGCACCAGCACCGTGCCCTTGATCGACCAGCGGGCCTTGAGCGCGAGGTCGACGGTGAGCACCAGGTAGACCGCGTAGAGGAAGCCGTGCACCGGGCCGACGACCTGCATCATGCCCTCGCTGTCGCCCGCGTACTTGGCGATCATCGCGACCACGAGCAGCAGCAGGCCGACACCGACCACGTAAGCCATGAACCGGAACCTGGTCAACGCGCCGCTCATCGCCCTACCTTCGCTCACCGCTGGTCCCGCGCGTTGAGTTCGGCGAGCATGCGGTTGTAGGCCGCGAGCTCTTCGTCCTCGTCGTCCCGCACGGGCGCTCTGACGGGCTCAACGGTAACTACCGGCCGCGGCGGCGCGGCCACCGGCTCCGGCGCGGCCTCGGCGGCGGCGTCCGCCGTCCCGGCGGCGGCCTCGGCCTTGCGGCGGGCGTCCAGCCTGCGGATGCGCCACACCATGAACGCGGGGAAGAGGCCGAACAGCGGCCACTGGAACACGTAGCCGAGGTTCTGGAACGTGCCACCGGCCTCGGAGAACCGCTCCCACTGCCAGTAGGCCAGGCCGCAGCACACGACCAGCGACGCCAGGCAGACGGCCGCGATGGCCAGGCGCTGGGGGGTGATGAGGCCTCGCACGCCTCAAGAGTACTTCGTGCGTCGCACGAGGCTGGGGCTCCCCGCACGGGAGCCCGCACCTCGACGGCAAGGGCTCCTCGACCGCAGGAGCCCGCCCCGACTCGTCGGACCTAGGCCACGCCGTCCCGGCGTTGCCTCTGCAACCTGGCCACGCACCAGGCCGCCGCACTACCCCGACGCAGGTGCTGGAGCACCGTCATCGGGCCGAGGCGACGACCGAGGTCGGCGGGCGAGAGCCCGGCCGCCCGGTAGTCCAGAGCGCGCTGGTCCAACGGGCTGATGCCCGCGTCCCACCACTGCTCCGCCTCGGACAGGTCGCCGACCAGCTGCCAGTAGCTGGCGGCCGCGGCGAGCAGGGGCTCGGGCACCTCGGGCGCCCGCTTCCGCATCGCCGCCACGTACGCCGGATCCGCGGACTCGACCTTCACCAGGCCGCGGGGACCGCCATTCGCCCGCTGCACCGGGATCCCCGGCGCGGACGGCGGGGCTTCCGCGAGCCACGCGTCCTTGATCCGGTTCACCTCCTGCAGCTCGGCGTCGTCCGAGCGCTCAGCCGCCCACTGCCGCAACAGCTCGTCGACTCCGGAGTCCTCGACCATTCTGCCTCCTCATCGGTCGAAGATCAGCCAATGCGACGCACCGTATTAGCGGGTACCGACAACCGCTAGACCCTGGTTTGTCTAAAACCCTGTTACCAGGGCGTTATAGCCCTCATTCCACCCGTACGGTGCAACGTTCGGGGCGCATAGTCACCGATCGTGACCGCATTGAGCGGGAGTACGCGGGGTTACCGCGGGACCTCTAGGCGAACAGGCTGCGGACGAAGGTGATGATCGACTCGGCGCCGGACTGGAGCCACCCGAGCGCGGTCCTCACCGCCTCGGCGGACTCGTTCGGCTGGGTGATCAGGAGGAACAGCACCAGCGCGACCGCCGCCAGCGTCACCACCTTCTTGACGTTCACTGATCGGTCTCCGTCCGTGTCACTGGGCAGGGCGGCCGAGCGCCGCTCCGGTCGTGTCAACGGCCATGGTCCCTCATTCACCCGGATGATGACGATCGAACCCGCCGCCATCCCTCGACCGGTCGCACGAACACCACGCAACCACGCCTGGGTCGCACGGAGAGTCACCCGAACGGACGATCAAGGGGACCGGTGGTCCCGCCGATCACCAAGGTACGGGCGCTCGCCCACCCCCCTGGCACGGACACCGAGGTTCTTCAGACACTGCCACCTCTGCACAGCCCATCACCTGATTGCGCCGACGCACGCACCGAGCGTGACAAAGGCCGCTCGCGGCTGCCACTCATTTCCGGTACCCCTTCAGGTGATTTCCCTTGCCTTTTTCCGGCCCGATCGGGTCCGCGCCCGCGGGTCCGTCACCCGATCACGCCGGACCGCCGGAGCCCGGCGATCTCGTCCTCGCCCAGCCCCAGCCCGGCCAGCACCTCGGCCGTGTGCTCGCCGACGGCGGGCGGCGGACCGGGCGTGGCCGCGGGCGTCCGCCCGAACCGCGGCGCGGGCGCGGGCTGCGCCACCCCGTCCACCTCGACGAACGTCCCCCGCTCGGCGTTGTGCCCGTGCTTCGGCGCCTCACCGGGCGCCAGCACGGGCGCGAGGCACGCGTCGGTGCCCTCAGCGAGCGCGGCCCACTCGTCCCTGGTCCGGGTCGCCACCGCCGCGGCGATGCGGGCCCGCAGCTCCGGCCAGTTCGCCGGGTCGTGCCGCCCGGGCAGCCCGGCGTCGGCGAGCCCGAGCACGGCCAGCAGCTCGGCGTAGAACTTCTCCTCCAGCGCCCCGATGCCGACGAACCGGCCGTCGGCCGCCTCGTACACGTCGTAGAACGGCGCGCCGCCGTCGAGCAGGTTCGTCCCGCGCGCGCCCGACCAGGCGCCCACCGACGACATCCCGTGCAGGAACGTGGTCAGCAGCGCCGCGCCGTCGACCATCGCCGCGTCCACCACCTGCCCCCGCCCGGACCGCTCCCGCTCGTACAGCGCGGCCAGCACGCCGAGCGCCAGCAGCAGCCCGCCACCGCCGAAGTCGCCGACGACGTTGAGCGGCACGGTCGGCGGCGCGCCCGCCCGGCCGATCGGCTCCAGCGCGCCCGCCACCGCGATGTAGTTGATGTCGTGCCCGGCGCGGTCGGCCAGCGGCCCGTCCTGGCCCCAGCCGGTCATCCGCCCGTAGACCAGGCGCGGGTTGCGGGCCAGGCACTGCGCCGGGCCGATGCCCAGCCGTTCGGTCACGCCCGGCCGGAAGCCCTCGACCAGCACGTCCGACTCCGCGACCAGGCGCAGCACCAGCTCGGCGCCCTCGGGTCGGCGCACGTCCACCCCGATCGAGCGCCGGCCGCGGCCGAGCAGGGGCACCTCCGTGCCGCCGCCGACGCGGTCCACCCGGACCACGGACGCGCCGAGGTCGGCCAGCACCATGCAGCCGAACGGCGCGGGCGCGAGGCCGGCCAGCTCGACGACCTTCAACCCCTCCAGCGGCCCCGGCACTAGAGCGACCTCGCGATGATTTCCTTCATGATCTCGTTCGTCCCGCCGTAGATCTTCTGCACGCGCGCGTCCGCCCACGCGCGCGCGATCGGGTACTCGGCCATGTAGCCGTAGCCGCCGAACAGCTGCACGCACTCGTCCACGACCTGGCACAGCCGTTCGGTGGCCCACCACTTGGCCATCGCCGCGGTGGGCACGTCGAGGCGGCCCGCCAGGTGCTCCTGCACGCACTCGTCCACGAAAGCCCTGGTCACGCGGGCCTCGGTGGCGCACTCGGCGAGCTTGAACCGGGTGTTCTGGAACTTGATCAGCTCCCGGCCGAACGCCGTGCGGTCCTTGACGTAGGCGAGCGTGAGGTCGACCGCCGCCTCGATGCCCGCGACCGACGCCACCGCGATGATCAGCCGCTCCTGGGGCAGCTGCTGCATCAGCTGGATGAACCCCTGGCCCTCGCCGGTGCCGAGCAGGTTCGCCGCGGGCACGCGGACGTCGTCGAAGAACAGCTCGGCGGTGTCCTGGCCGTGCATCCCGATCTTGTCCAGCACCCGGCCGCGGCGGAAGCCCGACGCCTGCGCGGTCTCCACGACCAGCAGCGAGATGCCCGTCGCGCCCTGGCTGGGGTCGGTCTTGGCGACCACGACCACCAGGTCGGCCTGCGCGCCGTTGGTGATGAACGTCTTCGAGCCCGACAGCACGTACTCGTCACCGCGCCGCAGCGCGCGCGTCTTGATGTTCTGCAGGTCGGAGCCACCGCCGGGCTCGGACATGGCGATCGCGCCGACGTACTCGCCGGAGGCCATCTTCGGCAGCCAGCGCAGCTTCTGCTCCTCGGTGCCGTAGGCGTTGAGGTAGTGGGCGACGATCCCGCTGTGCACGCTGTTGCCCCACGCGGTGTCGCCGCACCGGGCCTGCTCCTCCAGCAGCACGGCCTCGTGCGCGAACGTGCCGCCGCCACCGCCGTACTCCTCGGGGATGGACAGGCAGAGCAGGCCCACCTCGCCGGCCTGGCGCCAGAAGTCCCGGTCCACCTGCTTCTGCGCGGCCCAGCGCTCCTGGTTCGGGACCGCTTCCCTCTCGAAGAACGTGCGGGCCAGCTTGCGCAACTGGTCCAGGTCCTCGGTCATCCATGCGGAACGGCGAGTCGGCATGCCTCGACGGTCCCACCGGCCGGCCCGCGCCGCCATGACCGCAGCGCGCTGCGTGGGGGTTGATCGTGAGCGCAAAAGTCAGTGTTGGATGGCCGCTGCTCCGCAGACGGCGGGCGAGGTCGCCGGGAAGTCGACCGTTCGCGTCCTGATTCTCCGACGATCGAAAAGCGTGATCGCCGGCGAATGAGGACGCGAACGATCGACGCGACCTCGCGGGGGGTTGGCGGGACACTGGGAGTATGCGACTGCGGCGGCTCGGGCCCGAGGACTGGGCGACCTGGCGTGACATCCGGTTGACCGCGCTGAGCAGCGATCCCGGGGAGTTCGGCTCCACGTTGGCGCTGGAGCGGACGTTCGACGAGAAGCGGTGGCGCGAGCTGGTGACGCCCGGGCGCGGGGTGAAGGTCGTCGCCGAGGACCCGGAGCCGATCGGGCTCGTCGCCGGGGTGCCGCACGAAGTCGACCCGGACGTGTTGTACCTGTACTCCATGTGGGTCATGCCGGAGTTCCGGCGGCGCGGCGTCGGCGCGGCGTTGATCGCCGACGTGCTGGCGTGGGCGCGTGAGCACGGGTGGGCGCGGGTGCAGCTGCGCGTGTTCCAGGACAACGAGACCGCCCGGCGGCTGTACGCGCGGCTGGGGTTCGTCGGCGAGGGCGAGATCATGGACTACCCGCTCACGCCGGTGAGCTAATAAGTCACCTCGGGAGGTCATGGGCAACCGCCGGCGTGCTCCCTACCGTGGGGTGCATGAGCGAAGCCTTGATCTTCGACGCGGTGCGCACACCGCGTGGCCGGGGAAAGCGCGGTTCGCTGCACAGCGTCAAGCCGATCACCCTCGCCTCCGGGGTGCTCGCGGCGCTGGCGCGGCGCAACGACCTGGACACCTCCGCCGTGGACGACGTGGTGTTCGGCGTCGTGTCGCCGGTCGGCGAGCAGGGCGCGGACATCGCCCGCACGGCGGTGCTGGCGGCCGGGTGGGACCTGCGGCCCGCCGGCGTGCAGCTCAACCGGTTCTGCGCGTCGGGCCTGGAGTCGGTGAACCTGGCCGCGGCCAAGGTCGCGTCCGGGTTCGAGGACCTGGTGGTGGCGGGCGGCGTCGAGTCGATGTCGCGGGTGCCGATGGGCTCGGACGGCGGCGCGTGGATGGCCGACCCGGAGACCAACATGGCGACCAACTTCGTGCCGCAGGGCGTGAGCGCGGACCTCATCGCCACGCTGGAGGGCTTCACCCGCGAGGACGTGGACGCCTTCGCGCTGCGCTCGCAGCAGCGGGCCACGCTGGCGCGCGACAAGGGCTACTTCGACCGGTCGCTGGTGGCCGTGGTCGACCAGAACGGCTCGGTCGTGCTCGACCACGACGAGGCGATCCGCCCGGAGACCACGCTGGACGGGCTCGGCAAGCTCAAGCCGAGCTTCGCGTTCCACGGCGACCTGGGCTTCGACGCCGTCGCCATCGACCGCTACCCGACCGTGGAGCGCATCGACCACGTCCACACGCCGGGCAACTCGTCGCAGATCGTGGACGGCGCGGCGGCGATGCTGATCGGCAACGCCCGCACCGGGCAGGAGCTGGGCCTCACGCCCCGCGCGCGGATCATCGCGACGGCGGTCGTCGGCTCCGAGCCCACGATCATGCTGACCGGCCCGGCGCCGGCCGCGCGCAAGGCGCTGGACAAGGCCAGGCTGACCGTCGAGGACATCGACCTGTTCGAGATCAACGAGGCGTTCTCGTCGGTGGTGCTGAAGTTCCAGCGGGAGCTGGACCTGCCCGACGACAAGGTCAACGTCAACGGCGGCGCGATCGCCATGGGCCACCCGCTCGGCGCGACCGGCTGCATGATCCTCGGCACCCTGCTCGACGAGCTGGAGCGCCGGGACCTGCGACGGGGTCTGGCCACGCTGTGCGTGGGCGGCGGCATGGGCATCGCGACGATCATCGAGAGGGTCTGATGGCTATCCACTTCGAGCGGGACGACGAGGGCGTCGTCACCCTCACGATGGACATGTCCGGCTCGGCGAACGTGATGAACGCCGAGTACCACAAGGACATGGGGGACGCGGTCGCGCGGCTGGAGGCGGAGCGCGACGACATCACCGGCGTGGTGCTGACGTCGGCCAAGAAGACGTTCTTCGCCGGTGGCGACCTGAACGTGCTGATCCGGATCACGCCCGAGAACGCGGCCGAGGCGCTCGGGTTCCTGGAGGAGATCAAGGGCCAGCTGCGGCGGTTGGAGCTGCTGGGCAAGCCGGTCGTCGCGGCGATCAACGGCAGCGCGCTGGGCGGCGGCCTGGAGATCGCGCTGGCGTGCCACCACCGGGTGGTCCTGGACGACGACAAGATCAAGCTGGGGCTGCCCGAGGCGACGCTCGGCCTGCTGCCCGGCGGTGGCGGCGTGACCCGGATGGTGCGGCTGCTGGGCGTGCAGCCGGCGTTGCCGCTGCTGATGGAGGGCAAGCAGCTGCGGCCGGCGCGGGCGTTGCAGGCCGGGATCGTGCACGAGCTGGCGTCCTCGCCCGAGGAGCTGATCGCCAAGGCGCGGGCGTGGATCAAGGAGAACCCGGCGCCGCAGCAGCCGTGGGACCGGCCGGGGTACACCGTGCCGGACGTGCGGGTCGGCGACCCGAACCTGTACGGGCTGCTCGCCGCCGCGCCCGCCGTGCTGCGGAAGAAGACGCACGGCGTGTACCCGGCGCCGGAGAAGGTCCTGGCCGCCGCGGTCGAGGGCGCGCTGGTGGACTTCGACACGGCGCTCAAGGTCGAGGCCCGGTACTTCGTGGAGCTGGCCGCGGGTCAGGTCTCCAAGAACATGATCAACACGTTCTGGTTCCAGCTCAACGAGATCAACGCGGGCGGGTCGCGGCCGGCCGGGGTCGAGCGGTCGAAGGTGGCCAAGGTCGGCGTGCTCGGCGCGGGCATGATGGGCGCGGGCATCGCCGAGGTCACGGCCAAGGCCGGGATCGAGGTCGTGCTGAAGGACGTGACGCTGGAGGCGGCGCGGCGCGGCGCCGGTGACACGCCGGGCATCACGCCGACCGACTCCGACGCCGACCTGGCGGGCTGCGACCTCGTGATCGAGGCGGTGTTCGAGAACCGCGAGCTGAAGAACAAGGTGCTGCCGGCGGCGGAGGCCTCCGCGCTGCCCGACGCGGTGATCGCGTCGAACACCTCCACGTTGCCGATCACCGGGTTGGCGTCGGCGGTGGGCGATCCGTCGCGGTTCATCGGGTTGCACTTCTTCTCGCCGGTGCCGAAGATGCGGCTGGTGGAGATCATCCGCGGGGAGAAGACGTCGGACGAGACGTTGGCGCGGGCGTTCGACTACGTGCTGCGGATCGGGAAGACGCCGATCGTGGTGAACGACAGCCGGGGCTTCTACACGTCGCGGACGTTCGGCACGTACGTCACCGAGGCGGTGTCGATGGTGGCGGAGGGCGTGTCGCCGGCGCTGATCGAGAACGTGGCTCGCCGCGCGGGCATGGCGGTGGGTCCGCTGGCGGTGTCCGACGAGGTCACGTTGACGTTGCAGCTGAAGATCCGCGACCAGACGTTGGCCGACGACCCGGCGGTGGCGGGCGCCCTGGGCGATCACCCGGCGTTCCGCGTGCTGGAGGAGCTGGTCGCGGAGGGGCGCACGGGCAAGTCCGGCGGTGCGGGGTTCTACGAGTACCCCGAGGGCGGGAAGAAGTTCCTGTGGCCGGGCCTGGCGCGGTACGCGCGGGCCGACGCGGGCGTGACGGAGCAGGACGTCGAGGACCGGTTGCTGTTCATCCAGTCGTTGGAGACGGTGCGGTGCCTGGACGAGGGCGTGCTGACGTCGGTCGGTGACGCGAACGTGGGCAGCGTGTTCGGGTTCGGCTTCGCGCCGTGGAGCGGCGGCACCCTCCAGTTCGTCAACTCCTACGGGTTGACGGAGTTCGTGGAGCGCGCGGACTACCTGGCCGACACCTACGGCGAGCGCTTCCGCCCACCGGCCTCGCTGCGCGACCGCGCCACCCGCGGCGAGAAGTTCTGACCGGGAACAGGCCCCTGGGCAACGATCCCAGGGGCCTGTCGCCGCAGGTCAGGCGGTGGCGCGGCCCCGTTCGGGGAACGCCGTGGCTACCTCGGCGCGTTGGGTCACGCCGTTGACGGTGACGGCGACGGTCACCTGGCCGGGGCGCAGCGCGGTCAGGGCGCCGGTGTCGGGGTCGAGCCACGCGACGTGCCACGGGCGCAGGCCGGAGGCCTGGCCGAGGTGCAGGTTCGGTGAGCCGGACCAGTCCGCCGTCACCGGGTAGGCGACCGGGACTCGGCGGGAACCCTGGGTGATCGACGCGCTCACCTCGGTCGGGCTGCCGATGCGGGTGGTGGGCTCGGCGGTCAGGGTCAGGCCGTCCACGTGCGGGCGGATCTCGGCGGCCAGCCAGGTGTCGCCGCGCCGCGGGTCGACGCCCAGCATGGTCCAGCCGGTGAAGCCGCCCCGGCCCACCTCGCCCGCGGGCGCCTTGCCCGAGTTGCCGTTGACCAGGTACGGCACGCCGTCCACCCGCGAGGCGTGGAACAGGCCCACGTGCGCCCCGATGAACGCCGCGCCCTTCCCGGTGTCACGCCGGAACGCCGCCAGCCAGTCCTCGACCACGTCGGCCTCCATCCGGTCGGACAGCTGGCTGCCCTTGGTCGGCGTCGGGTCGCGCGGCGGGTGGTGCTCCATCACCACGACGGAGTCCACCGAACCGTGGTCGCGCAACGCGTCGCGCAGCATCACGGCCTGGTCGAACCCACCGCCGCGCACCGTCCCGGTCGACGAGTCCAGCAGCACGAACCGCGTGCCCTTGTGGTCGAACACCCGGCTGGTCGACCCGAACTCGCGCCGGAAGTTGTCGATCGTGCCCGGACCCATGATCTCGTGGTTGCCCGGCACGTAGTACCAGGGCAGCTCGTCGCCCAGCTCCTCGGTCAGCACCCGACGCGCCAACGTCAGGTCCGCGGGCGACGCCTCGTCCACGAAGTCGCCGTTGACCACCACGAAGTCCGGCCGCTGAGCCTTGATCTCCCGCAACGTCCGCCGCGCCGCGCGCACCAGCTCGCTGTCCGGGTTGCGCGCCACGAACTGCGCGTCCGACATCACCGCGAACCGCCACGGCCGGTCGGCCACCGTGCCGTCCTGCACCACGAACCGGTCGGCCGGCTCGTCCACCACCGGCAGGTCCACCGCGGGCGGCACCTTGGCCACGATGTCGTCCACGAGCACCTCGCCGGTGTACTGCCGGTCCGCCTTGGTCTCGATCGTGTAGAACCTGTTCACCCGCAACGGGAACGCGAGCCCCGACGGCACCGGCACCTCAAGGTGGCGCCACCCCGTCCAGGTGATGTACGGCCCGTAGAGCGACCGGCTGAGCCCCGAGGAGTCGGTGACGGTGAACGCCGTCCACTCGCCGCGACCGTGCCCGTAGACCCACGCGCCCAACGCCAGCGGCTGCCCCGGCACCTCGATCGGCTTCGGCGGGATCGCGTAGGCCGTCCGCGTGCCGGTGGACTTCGAGAAGTCGTACGTCATCCGCAGCCCGGCCCCGGTGCGCCCCTCGGCCACCGGCGCGACCGAGCCGGAGCCCCGCGCCGAGCCGAACGTCCACGCCGCGCCGTCGTCGAAACCGGCGATCAGCCGCTCCTCCAGCCCCACGGTCACGGGCACGCGCACCACGTGCGACCCGACCCGCGCGACGACCGTCGTGGCACCCGGCTTCAGCGCGGTGACCCGCAGCGAGCCGTCGGCGCCCGGCGCGACGCCGATCACCGAGCGGTCGTAGTCCAGCGACACGTCCGCGGGCTCGACCGGCGCGGTGAACCCGTCGCCGTCCCGCCCGACCACGCCGAACCCGCTCGTGCCGCCCACCTCGGGCAGGCTCAGCCGGCTCGTGGTCGCCGACAGCCCGGCCAACGCGCCCAGCACGGTCAGCTCCACCTCGCCGGTCACGCCGCCGCGTTGCGCCACGGCCGTCGTCGTGCCGGGCCGGCGCGCGTGGAACACGCCGTCGTCGTCCACCCGTCCCACGTCGGCGCGCGCCGTCCGCCACCGGTGCTCGTCGTCCCGCGCCGGGCCGTACGTCTCGTCGTGCCCGTCGGCCACCAGCCGCCGGGTCAGGCCGGGGAACACGCGCTCCGGGTGACCGCCCGGCACGGTGTCCGACCCCGGCGCGGCCCGCGGGTCGATCGCGGTGCGCACCCAGAAGCCCGTGAGCTGCCCGCTGCCGGTCGGCGCGTAGAGCGCGAGCCCGTTCGGCACGGGCCGCTCGCCGCCGTCGGACGGCGTGTTCTCCACCGTCACGGTCTCCGCACCGGGCGTGCGTGCCACCAGGGTGGACGAGCCGCCGCCGTCGAGGTTGAGCGCGTTGTGCGCGCCCATCTCCTTCAGGATCGCGGCCACGTCCTGGAGGTTCAGCCCGAGCAGGTAGGCGCCCTGGCGGCCGTCCACGGTGAGCAGGAACATCTTCTTGCCGTCCGCCGAGAACCCGACCGCCGTGCGCGGGTGCAGCGGATCGGTGGGCGCGACGACCTCGCCGTCCTCGAGCAGCAACTGGTTCCCGCCGATCGCGGCGCGCAACGCGCTGCCGTCGTCGGCCTTCGTCGTGTGCTCGACGGCGACCCGCTCCCCCACGGCCAGCCTCGCGAGCGCGTCGGCGCCCGCCTCCCGGCCGACGAGCACCTGGCCGTCGGCGGGCACGGGGTCGTCACCCGCCCGGTCGCGCCGTTCGGCGACCACGCCCGCGCGCACCACGACCTCGGTCACGCGGGTGGCGCCCTGCACGGCCCGCGCCCGGCTGTAGGAACCCCAGATCGGGTCGAACAGCCCCACGCCGCCGGGCTCGACGGCGGCGCTGTTGAGCTGGTCCAGCCCGATGGACGTGCCGTCCGCGCGGGTGATCTTCCCGTCGAAGAACACCTCCATCACCCGGCCGACGCCCGCGGCGTCGAAGCCGACCGCGCGGCGGTGCCCGGCGACGGGCGACTTGACCGTGCGGCCGTCCTGGACGCCGACGCCGCGCGGCGCGTTGGAGTTGTTGATGTCGAAGAAGTCGCCGTTGACGGCGGCGACCGCGCGGGTCCGGTTCGCCTGCGCGGACAGCGGTTCGGCGGCGGCGACCTGCCCGGGGTGCAGGTAGTCGACCTTCGTCCCGGCGGTGAGGTCGACGGTGAGCGCGTCGCCGCGGATCCACCCGCCCGCGCCGCCCGGCTCGTACCAGTCGAACGAGCTCAGCGACACGCCCGGCGCGACCGGCCGGGTGGTGCGGGCGGTCTCGATGCGGCGGGCGGGGTCGACCGCGGGCGCGACGGCGACGCCCGGCAGGTCGACGACGGACGGCGAGGGAGGAGCGGTCGGCGGGTCGGCGTGGGCCGCGGGCGTGGCCGCCGCCAGTGCGAGGACCAGCGACGCGGCCAGGGCGGCGGAGCGAGGGCGAGGGAACACGGGCACTCCCGCAGGGATGGGTGAGGAACTTACGCGATGTAAGTCCACCGTGTTGACGATTCGCCGGACACGGCCGTTCGGCCGCAGTTGACGACCCGATCGGCCGTCCGGCGACGTCAGCCAACCCCACCACCCCGGTAGGTTCCAGGACTGGCGCCCGTCCACCTCTTGAACGCCCGGTGAAATGCGCTCGCCTCGGAGAAACCCAGCCGCAGCGCCAGTTCCTCCACGGACTCGCCGCCGCGCACCAGGCTCGCGACGGCCTGGTCGCGCAGCAGCTGCTCGCGCACCTCGCGGAACGACGTGCCCTCGGCCGCCAGCTTCCGCCGCAACGTCGGCGCGCTCACGCCCAGCCGCGCGGCCACGTTCTCCAGCCCCACCACGCCGCCGCCGAGCATCCGCCGCACCTGGCTGGACGCGTCCGCGCCGTAATCGCGCCGGGACAGCAACTCGGCGGGTGAATTCCGCAGAAACCGCCTTAATGCGGCTTCGTCCTGCACGACCGGCATCCGCAGAAACCGCGCGTCGAAAGTCAACGTGGTGGCGGGTGCGGAAAACCGCAGCGGAGCGCCGAAGATCAGGTGGTATTCCGCGCCGTGCGGCGGTTCCGGATAGTCGAGATCGACCCCGCGCAACGGGATCCGCCGGCCGATCAGCCACGACGAGAACCGGTGCCACAGCACCAGCAGCGACTCGACCAGGAACCGGTCCGGGTCGTCCACGCCCTCCGTGGACAGGGTGAACGCGGCGACGCCGTCATGCTCCCCCAACGCCATCGCCGGCCGCACGTCGAACAGCTCGTAGAACGCCAGACCGCGCCGCAGGGCGTCCTCCAGTGACGCGCAGTGCACGGCGAGCAGGCACATCGTCGGGAACGTGCCGCGCTTGCTCGGTCGCGGCCCGAGGCCCATGAACTCGTCGTCCAGCGCGTCCCACAAGGCCTGGATGAGCTTGGTGTACTGGGCCGGGGTGACGCGCGCGCGCTCATCGGAGAGCAGGGCCTCGCCGATGCCCGCGGTCGCCAGCAGCCGCGCGACGTCGTGACCACGCCGCACGGCGCCGCGCAGCGCGGCGTTGACGTAGTGGATGGCGATGGTCCTGGTGAGCATCACTCACAGTGTGCATCACGGTGGTCCGCAGGCCGTGTGCGGCGGCGCGGAACGGGGAGAGAGAGCGCCGCGCCGCCGCCAACGGTGGCCCACCCCAGTGAGCCGGCTCCTCGTCGATGGGGCATCCGCCCGCCCACCAACGAGGGACGTTGTGGTGCTACCACTGTATGTGGTCTAGACCAGATACGTCAATACTGCGAAAAGGCTATAAGTGGCCCAGACCACCCCGTATTTGTTTCGCCTATGTGTCAGCCCTGTTCCAACGGCGCTACCGCGAAACCGGCGGAAAACCTCTTGCACCAGATCACGACGCTGCGCACCGCGGTCAGGTCGGTGCCGGCGGGCACCTGGTAGACCTGGTTGCCCCGATTCGCCTTCAGTTCACCGAGGTTCGTGAAACCGGAGCCGAATGCCGCTTCGGGCGAGTCGGATGCCTTGTCCGAGAGGTACACGTACAGGTCCGGCCCGTCGCTGGTGTCCAATGCCTCGAACTGCACCGCGTGGCCGCCGTCGGGCAACCGGACCAGCGTCGCGCTGCCGGTCGTCGCGTGCTCCAGCGAGCGGAACGGTCCGGAGGCCAGCGCGACCGGGCCCGCGGGCGGTGCGGGCGTCGTGGTCACCGGAGCCGTCGTCGTCGTGGGAGCCGTCGTCGTCGACCCGACCGTCGTCGTGGCCGGCAGCAGCAACGCCTCGTCAGCCGTCCGGTCGGTGACCAGCCGCCACGGCTGGAACAGGGCCAGCCCCACCACCAGGGCGACCGCCAGCACGCCGGCCACCCCGATCACCACTACCCGCTTGGACATCTCACGCCTTCCGGAAGTCGACCCGTCCCTACCGGACAACTCTGGCGAACCGGACGCCGGTCTGCGGGCAAAACCCGATTACGAAGTTCTGACGTCTGCCGTCCGGCGTTGTTAGGGTCGCCGGGTGGGTGAACGGGCCGGGTTGGCGATCGTGTGCGCGCTCATGGTGGGCTGCGCCGCGTTCGGCCCGTTCCCGCACCCGGTCCCGCTGCTGTTCCTGATCGCCGCGGTCGGGGCCGCCAACGCCGCGTTCCCGTTGATGCGCACGTTCGGGTCCGCGCTGCTCGGCGGGGTCGCGGC
This sequence comes from Actinosynnema sp. NPDC002837, assembly GCF_040295345.1. Taxonomy (NCBI): domain Bacteria; kingdom Bacillati; phylum Actinomycetota; class Actinomycetes; order Pseudonocardiales; family Pseudonocardiaceae; genus Actinosynnema; species Actinosynnema sp. NPDC002837. The sequence continues at coordinate 182,106 of NZ_JBEOVG010000002.1, read as the reverse complement.
GGCGAGCATCGGCCTGGCCTCCGTGCCGTACGTGACCTGCTCCTCGGAGAAGTTCACGGACGTGTTCACCTGCACGGGTGACTCACCGACCTGGCACATGACCGGCGCGGTGCTCGTGGCGGGGCTGGCCGGCGCGGGCCTCGTGCTGGCCCGCGTGCTCGGCACGGCGGTGCTGGAACGCAGGCTCTCGGCCGGGCCGAACCGGGGTGAGCGCCGGTGAGCGTGACGTGGCGGCAGGTCGCGGCCTGGCGCACCCGCAGGCACCACCTCGACGCCCGACGACCGGCCGACGAGGCCGCGGCGGTGGTCTCGCGGCTGTGCGGGCTGCACGCCCAGCTCATGTCCTCGGCCGAGGCGACGTTGCGCGCACGCGTCGACGGGCTCGCGGACGACGCCGTCGAACGGGCGCTGTGGACCGACCGCGCGCTGGTCAAGACGTGGTCGATGCGCGGCACGCTGCACCTGCTGCCCGCCGCCGAGTACCCGCTGTGGCAGGCCGGGTTCGCCACCTACCGGCACTACCTGAAGCCGGTGTGGCTGCGGAACTTCCACATCACCGCCGAGGAGCTGACCACGCTGGTCGACGCGGTCGGCGAGGTGCTGGCCGACCGCGTGCTGACCCGCGCCGAGCTGGCCGACGAGGTCGCCGCGCGCACGTCCGCGCACATCGGCGAGAAGCTGCGGGAGAGCTGGGGCGCGTACCTCAAGCCCGCGTCGTTCCAGGGCAGGCTGGTGTTCGGGCCCGGCGAGGGCCAGTTCGTCCGGTTCACCGCCCCGCGCACGTGGCTCGGGGTCGACCTGGCGGCGCGGGAGGGCGCGGTCGAGGAGATCGCGCTGCGGTTCCTGGCCCAGCAGGGGCCCGCGACCAGGGAGGACTTCGCGCGCTGGTGGGGTGTCACGCCGGCCGACGGCGGGCGGGTGTTCAAGGCGCTCGGCGACCGGATCGAGCCCGTCGACGTCGAGGGCGCGGCCTTTTGGGCACGGGCGGAGGACGTCGAGAGCTTGCGCGAGGCGGAGCCGGTGCGGACGGTGCGGCTGCTGCCGGCGTTCGACCAGTACGTCGTCGCGGCGACACGCCACGCCACGCACCTTCTCGATGGTGGGACCCCCGAAAAGGTGTACCGACCGCAGGGATGGCTGTCACCGGTACTCATGGTGGACGGGATGCTGGCCGGCGTGTGGTCGCAGGAGCGCAAGGGCGGCCGGGTGGCCGTCACCCTCGAGCCGTTCCGCTCGTTGTCCGCTGCGGCGCGGAAAGCCGTGCTCAACGAGGTGGACCGGATGACCGGGCCGACCGAGGTGCACTGGGTCGGGTGAGGTCGGTCCGGCGGGCGGTACTGTTCAGCCGCTCACCGTTGCGCCACAAGTGCGTTCTGTTAGGAGGCTTGCTGTGCGGGTGCTGTGGGCCACGTGCGGCTTGGCCGTGGCGGCGTCGGCGCTGACCGGTGTCCTCATCGGGGTGTACCTCGACGGGGTGAACGACGATCAGCAGGCCGACACCCCCGCCTCGACGTGGATCACCGGTCGGCCGTCGACCAGCAGCGTCACCACGCCACCGAGCTCCGTCACCACGGACGCCATCTCGGCGGCGCCGAGTTCGACCACCGCGGTCCGGACCACCACGACGACGCCGCCACCGGCCGCGCCGCCGCCACCGCCGGACACCTCGACCGAGGCGCCGACGACGACCACCACGACCACCACGGTGAAGAACACCGAGTGGCCGTGCAGCCCGCTCAACCCGCTGCCGCCGCCGCACTGCCGGGACTGAGCGCGCGGGGGTCAGTCCTCACGTCGCCGAAACGCCCACGTCGCCCCACCGCAACGTGGGCCGTCCAGCCTGGTCGCATGGACACCACACCGAAGACCTGGCGACTGCGCGTCGAGCTGGACGACAGCCCGGGCGCCCTGGCCCGGGTGACCGTCCGGCTGGCGCACCAGGACTGCAACGTGCTGGCGCTGTCCGTGATCCCGGTGCCCGGCGGCGTGCTGGACGAGCTCGTGGTCCAGGCCGCGCCGGGCCTGCTGCCCGCGGACCTGGTGGACGCGGTGCGCGCCGAGGGCGGCCGGTGCGTCGGCATCACGGCCGCCGACCTGCGCGACCTGGTCGACGCGCCGACGGCCGCGCTGCGCGCCGCCGCCCTCGGGCTGCACGACCCCAACGCCATCGGTGAGGCCCTGCGCATCGTCATGGGCGCCGACTCGGTGGTCATCACCCCCGCCGACCCCGAGGCCACCTCCCCCACCCGACCCGACCACGACCGCGAGGTCGCGTCGGGCGTTCGCGCCTCACTTTCCGGCAATCACGTTTTTCGATTGCCGGAAAGTCAGGCGCGAACGCCCGACTTCGAGGCGACCTCGCCCGCCGTCTGCGGAGCAGCGGCAATCAAACGAGGCTGGGCGCCGTTCACGCAGGTCGAGCTGGCCCGCGGGCAGGCGTTGATCGACCTGCTGTCCGCCGCCGGCGCGGCCACGCCCCAGCCGACCGCGCTGCTGACCGACGACGGCATGGCGCTCGTGCTGCGGCCCGGTCGCGCGGGCGACGAGGAGGCGGTCGCCGAGCTGCACTCCCGCTGCTCGATGGGCACCCTGTTCCAGCGCTACCACTCGGGCATGCGGACCGTGCCGAGGCGGTGGCTGCACCGGCTGCTCAGCCCGCCGCGCGGCAGCACGGTGGTGGCGCAGTGCGCGGACCGGGTGGTCGCCATGGGCCAGCTCATCCCGATGTCCACGCCCGCCAGCGCCGAGGTGTCGTTGCTGGTCGAGGACGGGTGGCAGGGGCGCGGTGTGGGCACCGCGCTGCTCGGTTCGCTGGCCGGCGCGGCGCGGGCGGCCGGGCACCGGGAGCTGGTCGGCTGGTGCCTGCCCGCCGAGACGGGACTGGTCCGCACGGCGGCGCGCGCCGGGCTGCCGACCTCGGTGCGCCGCGAGGACGGGTTGCTGCGGGTGTCGATCGCCACCGACGGGCCGCGCGTCACCGGTCCGGGTCGTCTTGAGAGCGCTTCCCGGCAGGTCGCCTCCGGCTAAGCTGGGATTCGTAGGGCGATCGTCGAGGAGTGGTGCTCGTGTCGGTTCAATCGCACTCAGGCGCGCGGCCCACGTTGGAGGACGTGGCGGCCAAGGCCGGCGTCTCCCGTGCGACGGCGTCGCGGGTGCTCAACGCGTCGCCCAGGGTGAGCCCGGAGGCGCACGAGGCGGTCACGGCGGCGGTGATGGAGTTGGGCTACCAGCCGAACCAGGCCGCGCGGGCGCTCGTGACCAGGCGTTCCGGCGCGGTGGCGGTGGTGTTCTCCGAGCCCGAGCCGAAGATCTTCGACGACCCCCACTTCGCGTGGCTGATCCGCTCGGCGGCGCGGTCGCTGGCCGACGCGGACGTGCAGATGGTGCTCATGCTCGTGCACTCGCCGCAGGACCAGGCCCGCGCGGAGCGGTTCCTGGCGGGCGGGCACGTGGACGGCGCGTTGTTGTTCGTGCCGCACAAGGGCGACCAGCTGCCGGCGGTGGCGCGCAAGCTGCCGCTGCCGGTGGTGTACGCGGGTCGGCCGTGGGGCTCGCTGCGCGGGCTGCACACCGTCGACCACGACAACGAGGGCGGTGGCCTGCTCGCCACCGAGCACCTGATCTCGTTGGGGCGCAAGAAGATCGTCTCGGTGACGGGGCCGTTGGACGAGCACTCGGCGATGGACCGGCTGGCCGGGTGGCGCACGGCGGTCGGCGCGGACGACGAGACCACGGCGTTGATGACGGCGGACGGCGGCTTCTCCCGCGAGGGCGGCAAGAAGGCGATGGAGTCGCTGCTGGCCCGGGTCCCGGACCTGGACGCGGTGTTCGTGGCGTCGGACCACATGGCGGCGGGCGTGCTGGACGCGTTGCGCGAGGCGGGCAAGCGGGTGCCGCAGGACGTGGCCGTCGTGGGGTTCGACGACCACCCGATGATCGCGCCGCACACCACGCCGTCGTTGACCAGCGTGCGGCAGGACACCAGCGCGCAGGTCCGCCACATGGTGACCCACCTGCTGCGGCTGCTGCGCGGCGAGACGATCCGCGCGCGGCGCGAGGTCCTGCCCACGACCCTGGTCCGCCGCGAGTCCGCGTAGTTCGCGAGGTTCGGCCCAAGTCGCGCGGTGCGCGTGATCTGCGGCATGAGAGCCGGGCGGGGGCCGCCGCGGCGACATGCGGCCCCCGACCGACAGGTCACGGCAGGTCGTGGCCGGCGGCCGGGACGGCGTTGGCGCCGATCACCCCGGCCAGCGTCCTACCGCTCCGCTTCACCGTGCGCACCTGCGTGTCGTAGTCCACGTGCACGATGCCGAACCGCTGGCTGTACCCCTCCGCCCACTCGAAGTTGTCCAGCAGCGACCACGCGAAGTACCCGCGCACGTCGACGCCCGCCTCGATGGCCCGGTGCACCGCGCGCAGGTGGTCGACCAGGTACCGGGTCCGCTGCTCGTCCACCACCTCGCCGTCCTCGACCACGTCCGGGAACGCCGAGCCGTTCTCCGTGACGACCAGCGGCAGGCCGACGTCGCGCTGGAGGCGTTCCAGCAGCTCGGTGAGGCCGCTCGCGTCGACCTCCCAGCCCATCCCGGTCAGCTCGCCGCGCGGCGGCAGCAGCTCCACGCCCCGCAGGCCCGGGAACGGCCCCTCGGTCACCACGAGCGGGTCGGCCGCGGCGGCGACGCGGGTCGGGCTGTAGTAGTTCACGCCCATCCAGTCGATCGGCGAGGCGATCACGTCCAGGTCCCCGTCGCGCACCACGGCGGTCCAGTCGCCCAGCCACGCGGTGTCCTCGACGACGTCCCGGGGGTAGCCCCGGCCGCCCAGCGGGTCGAGGAACAGGCGGTTCTGCAGGCCGTCGACCTTGCGCGCCGCGTCCAGCTGCGAGTCGTCGTCGACGGCCAGCGCGCAGAAGTTCAGCACGATGGAGAGCTCGTGGTCGTCCGGCGCCTGGTCCCGCATCACCTGCACGGCCAGGCCGTGCCCGAGCAGGAGGTGGTGCGCGGCCTCCAGCGACGCCTTCGGGTCGACCACGCCGGGCGCGTGGACGCCGTTGGCGTAGCCGAGGAACGCCGAGCACCACGGCTCGTTCAGCGTGGTCCACTGCCGCACCCGGTCGCCCAGGTGCTCGTGCGCCAGCGCCGCGTACTCGGCGAACCGGTAGGCGGTGTCACGGTTGCGCCACCCGCCGTCCTCCTCCAACGCCTGCGGCAGGTCCCAGTGGTACAGCGTGACCACCGGCTCGATCCCGCGCCCCATCAGCTCGTCGACCAGCCGGTCGTAGAACGCCAGTCCCCTCGGCTCGACGCGGCCCGCGCCGACCGGCTGGATGCGCGGCCACGCCAGCGAGAACCGGTACGAGCCCAGGCCCAGCTCCGACATCAGCTCCACGTCGGACGGGTAGCGGTGGTAGTGGTCGCACGCCGGTTCGCCGGTGTGGCCGCCGAACACCGCGCCCGGCTTGGCCGCGAACGCGTCCCAGATGGAAGGACCACGACCGTCCACCGTCGTCGCACCCTCGATCTGGAAGGACGCCGTCGCCGCGCCCCACCGGAAGTCCGGTGGGAAGCGCAGCACGTCCCGCCGGACCCCGGTATCCGGGTCCGTTGTCGTCATCTCCGAGTTCACCCCTTCACAGCGCCCTGCATGATCCCGCCGACGATCTGCCGCGCCAGCAGGATGAAGATCCCCACCACCGGCAGCACCGCGAGCGACGCGCCGGACAGCATGAGCGAGTAGTCCGTGTAGTAACCGCTTGCCAGCGTCGACAATGCCACCTGGACCGTGGGGCTGTCGTTGGGATCCAGCACGATCAGCGGCCAGAAGAAGTCGTTCCACGCGGTCATGAACGTGAACATGCCCATCACGGCCGCCTGCGGCCGCACGGCCGGGAACGCCACGTGCCAGAACGTCTTCAGCACCGAGCAGCCGTCCACCCGCGCCGCCTCGATCAGCTCGTACGGCACGGACTCCTCGCACGCCTGCCGCATCCAGAACACCGAGAACGCGCCGATCAGCGCGGGCACGACCACCGCCTGCAGCGTGCCGTACCAGTCGAGGTCCGACATCAGCATGTAGAGCGGGATGACGCCCAGCTGCGTCGGCACCATCGACGTGCCGACCACGATCAGGAACAGCGAGTTGCCGCCCCGGAACCGCAAGCGGGCGAACGCGAACCCGGCCAGCGTGCCCAGCACGACGTTGCTGATCGCCACCGTGCCCGCCACGACCATCGAGTTCTGCATGGCGAGCCAGAAGTCGACGGTGTCGAACACCCTGGTCAGGTTGTCGATCAGGTTGCCGCCCGGCACCAAGGACGGCACCGCGTCGCCCAGCGCCGAGTTGTCCTTGCTGGCGATGAGGAACGAGTAGTACAGCGGGAACACCGACGCGAGCAGGACCACCACCAGCAACGCGTACGCGATCGGCCCCGAGCGGGTGAGTCGCTTCGTGGTCACCGGCCTCACCCCTTCGACGCGATGCGCCGCGCCACCGTGAAGTTGACGACCGCGACCACCAGGATCACCAGGAACAGCACCCACGCGATGGCCGAGGAGTAGCCCGCGTCGAACAACCGGAAGCCCTTCTCGTACAGGTACATCACCAAGGTCTGGAACTGCCGGTCGTCGCCGCCGGTGCCGGTGGCCGTGCCGCCCGGGTCGAACAGCTGCGGCTCCACGAACAGCTGCATGCCGCCGATGGTCGACACGATGACGGTGAACAGGATCGTGGGCCGGATGCTCGGCACGGTGATCGACCAGAACACCCTCCAGCGGGACGCGCCGTCCAGCATCGCGGACTCGTACATGTCCTTGGGCACCGACTGCATCGCGGCCAGGTAGATCAGCGCGTTGTAGCCGGTCCAGCGCCACACCACCATCGAGCTGATCGCCAAATGCGAGGCCCACGTCTGCGCGCGCCAGTCCACCGGGTCGATCCCGACGAAGCCGAGCAGGGCGTTGACGATGCCGAAGTCGCGGCCGAACAGCTGCGCGAACACCAGCGCCACCGCCGCCACCGAGATCACGTTCGGCAGCAGCACGCCCGCGCGCCAGAACGCCCGCCCGCGCAGGCCCCGGTCCAGCAGGGCGGCCAGGCCGAGCGCGGCGAACAGCTGCGGGATCGTGGAGAGCAGGAACAGGCTGACCGTGTTGCCCAGCGCGTTCCAGAAGTTCTTGTCCGACAGCAGTTCGGTGTAGTTGGCCAGGCCGGTGAAGCCCTGGTCGCCGTCGATGAGCTGCCACTCGTGCAGCGACACCCACGCGGTGTACAGCAGCGGGTAGAGGCCGAAGATGCCGAACACCACGAAGAACGGCGCGATGATGACGTACGGCGTGTACTTCGCGTCGAGCCGACCCAGCTTGTCCCGCCACGACAGGCGTTGCGCCGACGGCGGGACGGGACCGGAGCCCCGCCCCGCCGTCGCCCGTTCCGGTGCGACCGTCACTTGGCGGCGTCCCGCGCTTCCTGGACGGCCTGGTCGAAAGCGTCCGAAGTGGACTGCTTGCCGGTCTCCACGCGAGAGAGGGCGTTGCCGAAGACCGGGGTCACCTTGGAGTCCTTGGTGCCGCGGTAGGTGGGCTTGAGGCTCTCGGCGGAGTTGCCGAAGATCTGGCCGACGGGCGCGGAGTTGAAGTACTCGTTGGTCGTCGCGGTGACCTCGGGGTCCTTGTACGCGGCGGGCTCGCTGGGCAGGTTGCCGGTCTCCTTGAAGATCCGCTTCTGCTGCTCCGGCGCGGTCAGCCACTTGGCCAGCTCGTAGGCTTCCTCGGGGTGCTTGGTCTGCTTGGGCACGGCCAGGAACGAGCCGCCCCAGTTGCCGCCGCCACCGGGCGCCGCGGCCACGTCCCACTTGCCCGAGGCCTCGTCGCCGGCGCCCGCCTTGATCAGCGCGAGCGCCCAGGCCGGGCAGGTGGTGGTGGCGAAGGACGCCTGCTTGAGCGCGACGTTCCAGTCCTGGCTGAACGGGGCCAGCGCGCCGGTCTGCTTCTTCTCGCCGAGGCTCGCGGCGAGCGTGAAGGCCTGCTTCACCTTGTCGTTCCGGTCGCCGATGAACGAGTCGTCGGCCTTGGCGAAGTAGCCCTCCTCGGTCTGGTCGAGGATCGCCTTGTAGACGTTCTGCGCGGTGTCGACGAACTTCTTGTCCGGCAGCTTCCGGGTGAAGGTGTCCGCGACCTCCAGGTACTTCTCCCAGGTCGGCCACAGCGCGCCGACCTGCTCGCGGTCGGTCGGCAGGCCGGCCGCCTCGAACAGGTCACGCCGGTAGCACAGGGCGAGGCTGCCCATGTCGGTGCCGAGGCCGAGCACGAAGTTCCCGCCGTCGGTGGTGCCCTGGTTCCACTTCCAGGCGGCCCACTGGCTCTCCAGCTCCTTGGCGCCGTGGTCCGCGAGGTTGACGAACTTGTCCTTGGACTGGCGGAACTGGGTGATGTTGCCTTCCTCGATCGCCACGATGTCGGCGGCGCCCCGACCACCCGCGAGCTGCGTGGCGAGCTGCGTGTGGTGCTGCTCCATCTTGACCGTGCGCTGCTCGATCTCGACGTTCGGGTGCGACGCCTGGTACTCCTTGATCAGGTTGGTGTAGCCGAAGTCGGAGAAGACCCCGATCGACAGCTTGATCTTGCCGTCGCCCGCGTCACCTCCCCCGCCACCACAGGCCGCCACCAGCGTGGCCGCCAGTGCCACCGCGGTGATCGACGTCGCCCGACCGGCCAGAGTCCTGCTCATCCGTCCTCCTCGACGCACTCGCCGGGTACGACCCGACGCCGTGAGAGCGCTCTCATGAGAGCGCTCTCACACTTGTGAGTCCCGGTCCCCGCTGTCAACCCGGGAAGGACCGGTCGACACCGTTCCGCAACAATCTGAAGCGCTCTCGTGCGGCGATCGTGACGGTCGCGCACGTTCCGTGAGCCCGGCGGCGGCAATGGCGAAGCCGGGTGGCCCGGCCCTCGCCCGGGCCACCCGGCACCCTGTTAGAGGCGTTTCGCGGCCGGATGTGACGCGCGCTCGCGAGAATTCCTGTGACCCGCGTCGCACGGCGGCGGGCCGTCATCGCCTCGACCCGTCATCCAGCCGAGGCGGCGTGCCGGACCACTACCCGCGGCACCACCGGTGGCGTTCGCACAGCTCGGCGAGGTAGTTCCGGGTGGCTGCCGCCGCGGGCTCGTCAGGGGCGCGAGGATCCCGGATCGGGGTGTCCTCCTCCGTGAGCTCATGTGCGACCAAGGCGTTGTCGACGCGGGCCACCACGTGGGTGTAGTGCCCGAACGCGTGGTCGCCGGGCAGGCCGGCCGGGTTGTGGAAGACCTTGATGAACGCCTCATCGGCTCCCAGGTCGTCGCGGGGGTGGCGATCCGTCTGAGCCCCGGTCCGGCAGCGGTCGATCGCCGCGTGGAGCTCGGTGAACGCGCGGTGGGCCGTTCCGGCGTCGGGGTACACGCCCAGCTGCCAGGCCTGCGTGGTGTCGGCGATCTTCGTCGCGGTGCGGAACGCCGTGCGGAGCGCGTCGGTGTCCATGGAAGCGCGATGCGCGTCGTCCGCGTCCAGCGGGCAGGTCCTCGCCGGGATCCACTCGGCGTAGAAGCCGTTGTCGACGATGACTCCGACGCCCTCGATCGGCAGGAGGAGGTCGGCGGGCACGCTCGGCGGGCCGGAACTCGCGGTGGGCGCGCCGGGGGTCTCCACGAGGCCGGACGGGGCCGGAGGGCCTTGGACGCCGCAGGCGGTCAGGCAGAGGGCGGCGCCCGCCGCGAGGAACACCCCGGCCCGGATCATTCCCGCACCCAGGCCCGCGTCGTCGCGTCCTGCGTGTACCGCGGCACGGTGTCGCCCGCGATGAAGCGGAACGCGGTGCCACCGTCGTCCACCCGGCTGGTGCCGCGTCGACCGTGCACGACCCAGTCCACCTCCACCGCGAACCGGCAGTCGCACGGTTGCGCCCGGACGAGGTGCAGGTCGAAGACCTCGGGGTCGTGAGCCGAGATCTTGAACGGGAACGGCACCGCGGGACTGTCGTCCTCGCCGGGTTCGTCGCCGATCATCGGGATGGGCTTGACGACGGGGTAGGGCCGGTCGAGGTCGGCTTCGAAGTTGCGCGGCGTGACCGAACTGCCGCCGCAGTTCGGGGTCAGCAGGACACCGGTGGTGGGCGGCGGCGACACGGTCGACTCCACCAGTCGCATCCCCGTCAGCAGGACGTCTTCCTCGCCTTTGGCCTGGGCGGTGATGCGGATGGGCATCACTTCACGTCCCTCCGCCGAGTCGGCGAGTTCGTCGACGTCCGCGGTGACGAGCGCCTTGTCCGCCTGCGACGGGGAGTAGTAGAACGTCGCGCAGCCGTCGAACCCACCTTGGAACGCCACCGACGAGTCCGGTGCCGGCTGCGAGGTCTCAGGGATCACGACGTTGTTGCTGTTGGTGTTGTTGATCGTCACGTCACCGCCGTTCATCGCCGCGACGACAACTGCCGCGACCAGCAGGACCGCCACGCCGGTGGCGATCAGGACCTGCCACCGGGTGAGCGCCGGGGACTGGTGCGTGACCTGACCGATCGTCCCCGCCTGGATGACGTTCCCGACGACGTCCCTCGTCCGGTTGTCGGTGGAGCGGCCGTCCACGGGGTCCGGGAGGCGGGAGGTGTCGGGCAGCGCGACCCACGCGGTGACCCCGCCTCCGCCCACCCTCACCGGCACCGGTCGGAACGCCGCCGGGTCGAGCACCTCCGAGCGACGGACGACCTCGTCGAAGACCGGTTCGGACACGATGAGCGCGACCAGGCCCGAGGAGTCGGCGGGCGCCGTTCGTGGTGGTGTCGCGTCCAGGAGCCGGAACGCGGTGGTCACAGCGCCGGAGGTGATCGGGTCCTCGTCGAGGACGACCTCGCCGCTGTGCACGGCCACGCGCACCCGGACGGACCCGGTGCGGTCGTGCGCGCGCAGCGCCCGCGCCACCGCGTTCGGCACCACCTCGACCAGCGGCGCCTTGGGAACCTCCGGTGGAACGAGCACGAGCAGACCGCCACCGCGGTCCTCGTGACGACAGGCGTGCCAGGGCACACCGGCGGTCCGGAAGGCGCCGGCGACCACCTCACCGAGGTCTGCGGGAATGCCCGGTGGGCGAGCCGGGCCGCCGAAGCCCTCGACGTCGACCACGACGACCGTGCGGTCGACCGTCGTCCGCGAACTCATCGCCACCTCGAATCCACCCGGGGCGTGTTGGTGTATCCAGTTGTACCGGCCGGTTGACCGTGGTTGTGCGTCAGACGGCGCAAAAGGCACCCGGACGACGGCGAGCCTCACCCGACCGGCTGCCCCTCGTCCCGGCCACCGCCCTCGAATCACACCCTCGCACCGAGGACCCGGTGGCCCGCTCCTCCCCCGAAGAAGAGCGGGCCACCGGGTCTTTCACGCCTCGGCCATCCCCGCGACGACCGAGGTCCTGGCGGCACGCCGGGCGGGCAGCGCGGCGGCCACGACCGCGGCCACCACGGCGCCGGCCAGCATCACGCCGATCTGCCCGAACGGCACCACGAGGTCGACCGAGATGGTGTCGTTGGACAACGCGCCGGTGATCACCCAGCCGAACCCGATGCCGAGCAGCAGCCCGATCGCCGCGCCCATCAACGCCATCAGCACCGACTCGACCACCAGCATCAGCCGCAGCTGGCCGCGCGTCAGCCCCAGCGCCCGCAGCAACGCCGACTCGCGCGTGCGCTCCAGCACCGACAGCGTCAACGTGTTGGCGATGCCGAACAACGCGATCACCACGGCCAACCCGATCAACGCCCAGATGAACGCCAGCACCTGGTTGAGCTGCTGGTTCAGCTGTTCCTTGGTCTCCGCCGCGCTGTCCAGCACCGCCAGCGGCGAGGGGTCGGTGACCTTCTCGACCGCCGCGCGCCCGTTGGCCACGCCGCCCTTGAGCTTGACCAGGATGCTGTCGTAGCCCTCGGCGGCCTGCTCGAACCGCATCGACGTCTCGATCGTCATGATCCCGTCGGACAGCCGCTGGCCCTCGACCACCGCGACGACCTTGAGCTGCTGGGACGCGTCCCGGCCCGTCTCGACCGTCACCACCTGGCCGACCGACACGCCCTGCCGCTTGGCGTACTGCGCGTTCACCGCGACCGTGCCGTCGCCGAGGTCGTCGAGCGACCCGCTGGTCACCGTCGGCCGGAACAGGGTGCCGAGCGCGTCGCGCGGGATGCCGGTGAAGTACTCGCGCTCCCCGTAGACGACGGTGGTCGGCGCGACCTGCGCCACCTCCGGCACGGCGGCCAGCTGCTCGGCCAGCTCCTTGGGCAGCGGCCGGTCGTAGACCGCGGAGGTGACCGTGTAGTCGGCGGGCATCCGCTCGTCGATCTCGGCGTTCGCGGTCTCCTTGGCGCTGTTGGCGACCACGGTCACCAGCGACACGATCGTCACGCCGATCATCAACGCCGCGGTGGTCGCGGCGGTGCGCTTGGGGTTGCGGCCGGCGTTGGCCGACGCCAGCTTGGCCGGCACGCCGAGCAACGCCCGAGGCAGGGCGCCCAGCACCCGGTTGACCGGGCCGACCAGCAGCGGACCCAGCACGAGCACCGCGGCCAGCAACGCCATCGTGCCCGCGCCGCTGGTGAGCATGGCCGCTTCCTCGTCCTCCAGGCTCATGCCGAACACCACCGCGCCCACACCGATCACCCCGAACAGCACGGCGGTCAGCACGCGCACCACACCGGTGCGGGAGACCTCCTCGCCGCTGTCGGGCTGGCTGCGCAGCGCCGCCACCGGCGCGACCCTGGTCGCCTTGCGGGCGGGCAGCACGGCGGCGAGCACGGTCACCAGCGTGCCGACCGCGAACGCGGCGAGCACGGTCGTCACCGTCACGGGCAGCAGCACGGTGCCCTCGCCGCCGCTGAACGAGAACATCACCCGTTGCAGCAGGGCGGACACGCCGATGCCGCAGAACAGGCCGATCACCGACGCCGTCAGGCCCATCACCAGCGCCTCGGCCAGCACGCCCCGGAACACCTGGCCCCGACTGGCGCCCACGCAGCGCATCAGCGCCAGCTCACGGGTGCGCTGGGCCACCAGGATGGTGAACGTGTTGTAGATGACCATGGCCGCCACGACGAGCGCGATGATCGCGAACGCCAGGAGCAGCGTGGTGAACTCGCCCGACCGGGACTCGACCCGCTCCAGCGTCTCCTTCGTCAGCTCCTCGCCGCTCTGGACCTTGAACCCGGTGCTGCCGATGGCCTTGCGGACGTTGTCCACCACCTGCTGCTGCGTGAAGCCGGGCGCGGCGGTGGCGACCACCTGGTACGGCGGGCGTTCGGGCTCCAGCGCCTGGAACGCCTCCGGCGTCAGCCCGACGTGGTCGTAGCCCGCCAGCGACAGCTGGTTCGTGCCCTGCTGGTAGGTGCCGACGAGCGTGTACGTGTGCCGCACGTCCTCCTTGCCCAGCAACACGACCGGCTGCCCGATCGTCAGCTTGGCGGTGGTGGCGGTGCGCTTGTCGACCGCGATCTCGTCGGCCGCGGTCGGGTAGCGACCGTCGGCCAGGTCGAACTCGCGCAGCTTCTCGTTGCTCGCCAGCGGAACGGCCCACGCGGGCTTCGCCTTGCCGTTGGCGGCGACCAGCGGCACCTGCTGGAAGTCGCGCGGGTCGGCGCCCGCGACGCCGGGGGCCTGCCGGATCTTCGCGAGCGTCTCCGGGGAGATGCCCGGGACCTCGGTGGACGACTCGCCGGACGACGCGCTGCCGTCCACGGTCACCGAGACGTCGACGTTGCGCGCGTCCTTGGCGAACTCGTCGCGCATGCTCGCGTTCATGGCGTCGCCCAGCACCAGCGTGCCGGTCACGAAGGCGACGCCGAGGGCGATCGCCACCGAGGACAGCACGAGCCGCGCGGTGCGGGCCTTGAGGCCCGCGATGATCGTGCGCAGCATCCCCTCACGCACCCAGGTGCTTGAGGGCGGACAGCACGGAGTCGGCGGTCGGGTTGTCGATCTCGCCGGCGAGGTGGCCGTCGGCCATCAGCACCACGCGGTCGGCGTAGGAGGCGGCGACCGGGTCGTGCGTCACCATGATCACGGTCTGGCCGAGCTTGCGCACGGACATGCGCAGGAAGTCGAGCACCTCGGCGCCGGAGCGCGAGTCGAGGTTGCCGGTCGGCTCGTCGGCGAACACCACGTCGGGCCGGGCGACCAGGGCACGGGCGCAGGCCACGCGCTGCTGCTGGCCGCCGGACAGCTCGGTCGGCTTGTGCTTGAGCCGGTCGCGCAGGCCGAGCACGTCCACGATGGTGTCGAACCACTCGCGGTCGGGCTTGCGGCCCGCCAGTTCGAGGCCGAGCAGGATGTTGGCCTCGGCGGTGAGCGTGGGCAGCAGGTTGAACGCCTGGAACACGAACCCGACCCGGTCGCGGCGCAGCCGGGTCAGCTCCTTGTCACCCAGCGAGGTGATCTCGGTGCCGCCGATGTGCACGCTCCCGCCGTCGACGTTGTCCAGGCCCGCCAGGCAGTGCATCAGCGTGGACTTGCCGGACCCGGACGGCCCCATGATGGCGGTGAAGCGGCCCGCCGCGAACTCGACGCTGACACCGTCGAGCGCCCGCACGGCGGTGTCGCCCTTGCCGTAGACCTTCACCAGGTTCGCGGCGGCTACGGCGGTGCGGGTTCCGACATCGGACACCAGTGCGGACATGCTCCCTCAATTCCTCGGGTCTGGCTGACGTCGAGAAAGCTAGGGGGCACGCGGATCGGCAGGCGTCACCTCGGCGGCGGAACCGGAGGTCAGCCGGCGGGATGACGGGCACTAGTCCCGAGGTCTGACGGCTCCTGCCCGACGGGGTGTCCGGGCAGGTCGAGCAGGCCGCGGTCGAACGCGTTGGCCACCGCCTCGGCCCGTCGGCTCGCGCCGAGCTTGGACATGATCCGGCTCAGGTGGACGCTGACCGTCTTCTCCGAGATGTAGAGCTCCTCGCCGACCTGGCGGTTGGTGCGGCCGAGCGCCACCAGCTCCAGCACGGACCGCTCACGCGGCGTGAACGGGTCGACCCGGTCACGCGGGCCGACGTCGCGCAACGCCACCCTGGCCCGCCGCGCGACCAGGTCCAACGCCTCGCGCAACGGCGCCGCGCCCAGCTCGTCGGCCACCGCGCTCGCCAGCCGCAACTCCGCCGCGGCCTCGTCGCGCCGGTCCGCGCCCAGCAGCGCCTCGGCCAGCCGCCACCGGCACACGGCCTGCTCGAACACCGACCCGAAGCCGAAGCCGTCGACCGCGCGCCGCCACAGGTCCACCTCGCCCGCGCCGGTCAACCGCGACTCCTCGGCCGCGGCGCGCGCCAGCCACGCCCGCCCCTCGGGGCCGAGCTCGCCCGACCGGGGGCTGCCCATCTCGGCCGTCGCGCGGGCGTACTCGGCCAGCTCCCGGCCGGCCAGCACGGCCTGCTCCTCGGCCGCGTGGTCCTTGCGCCGCCGTGCCCGCGCGGCGATCTCCACGTGCCCCGCCACGCCCAGGGCGGCCAGCCGGATGCCGGCCAGCATCCACTCGCCCTCCTTGCGCGACCAGCTGATCGCGTCCGCGACCCGGTCCACGGCCAGCTCCGGCCGGCCGCGCCACAACGCCAGCTCCGCGCCCGTGCCGCCGGTGATCAGGGCGATCTGCAGGTCGCGGTGCCAGTCCGCGCGCAGCTCCCGGATCATCCGCTCGGCCTGCTCGAACTCGCCCCGGCTGACGGCCACGTGCGTGCCCGCCGCGGCCAGCCGCGCCGACACCGTGCTGGAGACCCGCAGGCCGGGCGGTTCGGCCGCGGTCGCCGCGCCGTCCCACTCGCCGCGGTAGTACCTGGTCAGCACCTGGAGGATGCGCAGCTCCAGGCCGAACGAGCTCCACGTGAGGCCGGTCGCCTTGGCCCGCGCCACGCCCTCGTCGAACACCCGCCCGGCCTCGGCCAGCTCGCCGAGGTCGTAGTGGTGCAGGCCGAGGAAGTACCGGGCGCGCAGCTCGGTGCTGACCGCGTCCGCCTGCATCGCGCACTCGACCGCGGCCGTCAGGTGCTCGTGCGCCCGCGACACCTGGCCCTCGGGCTCGTCGAGCAGGCCCAACGTGGTCAACGCGTCGGCCACGGCCGACTCCGCGCACACCGCGCGGCCGTCCGCCACCGCCATCTCGGCGCGCTCACGTGCCTCGACGTACTTGCGGTCGTGCCGCAGGCACGCCGCCCACACCGCCAGAACCCACGCTCGGGCCGGGCTCGCGGGCCGGTCCCGGACCAGCCGCCACGCCTCCTCCACCGCGTGGTACTTCTCCTCGTCGGTGCCGTCGAGCACCTGCAACGCCTGCGCGAAGCGCCGCCACATCACGGCGGCCTCTTCGGGGTCGGACTCGTCGATGACGGTGGTGCCGGTGCGGGCGAACGCGATGGCCCGCTCGGGCTGGCCCGCCGTGCCCGCCGCCCACGACGCGCTGCGCAGCAACGACAGCTCGGTCAGGCCCGGTGGCCGCTGGTCGGCGGGCACCGCGTGCCACAGCTTCAGCGCCTGCTCCAGGTGCCGCAGCGACTCGGCGGGCGCCCCGGCGGCCCGCGCCTCCTGCCCGGCGTCGACCGACGCCCGCAGCGCGCGGGGCAGGTCGTGGGACTCCAGGCTGTGGTGGGCCAGCGCGGCGGCGGCGCCGCGGTCGTCGGACGACGCCAGCCGGTCCGCGTAGGCGGAGTGCAGCCGCACGCGTTCACCGGGCAGCAGGTCGTGGTAGACGGCCTCGCGCAGCAGGGCGTGCCGGAACGTGTACACCTCGGCGCCGTCGACCACCAGCACGTGGTGCTGCACGGCCTCGCGCAGCACGCCGTCCAGGCCGACGTCGTCCATCCCGGCCACGTCGCGCAGCAGGCCGTGGCGCACGGACCGGCCACCGACCGACGCCACCCGGACCAGGCGCTGCGCGTCCGGGGAAAGGCCCTCGATGCGCGCCAGGAGCACCTCGGCCAGCGTCCACGGCACCTCGCGGTCACCGCAGCAGGCGACCGCGATCAGCTCCTCGGCGAAGAACGGGTTGCCGTCCGAGCGCTCGGCGACCTCGAGCACCACGTCGTCGGGCAGGTCGTCGGCCAGCGCGGCGACGAACGAGCGCGCGTCGATCGCGCTCAACGGGGTCAGGTCGAGCCGCTGCACGGCGGGCAGCCGCACCAGCTCGTTGAGCAGGGGTCGCAGCGGGTGGCTGCGGTGCAGGTCGTCGGACCGGTAGGTGCCGACGACGAGCAGCCGCTGCGCGCGCAACCGGGAGAACAGGAACGACAGCAGGTAGCGGGTGGAGGCGTCGGCCCAGTGCAGGTCTTCGAGCACCAGCAGCACGGGCCGCTCCTCGGCCAGCTCGCCGAGCAGGCCGTGCACCGCGTCGAACAGCTGGAGCTGGCCGACGTCCTGCTCGGGACGCCGCCCGACCAGGTGCGACGGCAGGCCGGACACCGACGTGCTGCCGTCGTGGCCCGCGGGCAGGGCGAGCTCCGGCAGCAGCAGGCCCAGCGCGGGCCGGGCCGCGACGTCGAGCAGACCGGCCTCCCGCACCTGCCCCAACGCCTCGGTGAAGGGCAGGTACGGCAGGCCGGTCTCGCCGACGTCGAGGCAGCGGCCGTTGAGCACGAGGGCGTCGCCCGCCGTCGCGGCCAGCTCGTCCACCAGCCGCGTCTTGCCGACGCCCGCGTCGCCGGCGAGGAGGATCGCACCCGCCTCGCCGCGCGCGGCGGCGTCGAGGGCGGCGCGCAGCCTGGTCATCTCCCGGCTACGCGCCACCAAGGGGATTCCGGAACCGATGCGTGCCACACCAGGCATGCTGTCACACCTCAGGCGGCGTCGCGGTGGCCATTTCCGGCGCCTGGCACGTCCGGGCCGGATTGGTGGCCGAGCCGCCGCCACCAGGACCGCCTGGCCGCGTGGGTCTGCCGGCCGACGCGGTAGTGCGCCGCGTCCGCGCGCAGGGCAGCCTGCCGGTAGTCGATCTCCGCCTTCAAGGACTCGGGCGTCCACTCCATGACTTGCTCCTCGTGTCGTTTCGCTTCTCTCTGGTGACACGAAGAGTCGTCCTGAGGCGGGGGTGCGGGCATCGGGCGTTCACGTGGGTTGCGGCGCTGGTCCCCTTACCCGCCGCCGTAAGGGGTGGCAGACGGCGGGTAAGGGATGCCTCAGCGGCACGTCAGGGCAGGTCGGACGCCCCTCAGCAGGCGCCTTGGTCGCGCCAGACGCCCCACTCGCCGGTCGTGCCCGGCTCCTCGCCCTGCGTCCACCACTTGGCCTGCCAGCGCTTGCCCCGGTGGGAGACCTCGTTGCCGCCGTTGTAGACCTTGGCGCGGTCCCACGCGGGCACGGTGCAGCTGGGCTGGTCGGTCGTGGTGGTGGTGGTGGTCGTGCTGCTGGTCGGGTCCGTGCCGCCGCCGCCACGCGGGTGGTCGGAGGCGATGGCGTAGGACCGGCCGTCGAACGTGAGCTTGACGTTCGACGGCGACGCGATCGGCAGCTGGTAGCTCAGCGCCACGTCCACCGACGCGCCGGGCGCGAGCGACTGCCAGGTGGGCAGCGTCAGCTCGACGTGCTGGAAGTCGCCCCTCAGGCCGCCGACGTTGCTGCCGGAGTGCCCCTTGGCGGTGACCCGCAGCCCGAAGCCGGACTGGTCGGCCATGCTGCCCGGCGCGCTGGTGCCGTAGTCGAACTCGATCTTCGTGCCGCCCGGCAGGGTGGTGGTCGAGCGGTTGGTCAGCTTCAGCTTGGGCGTGATCGGGTAGTTGCTGTCGCCGAGCGCGAACCCGGAGACGGTGGCGCTCACGTCCAGCACCTGGTTCGGCATGGTGCCGGCGGCCTTGCGCGCCCCGTACGGCGCCGCGCCGCGCAACCCTTCGTTGATCTTGGTGAGCAGGGTGTCGCCGACCGTGTACTGGCCCTTGGCGCTGTCGAAGCGGTAGTCGCCCGCCAGCTCCCAGATCATGATGCCGCCGATGCCCTTGTCCGCCACGTACTTCGCCTTGGCCGCGATGGACTGCTCGTCCTCAGTGGACAGGAAGACCTTCTTGTCCGCGTTCCACAGCCACGGCGAGGTGAGCGTGCTGTCGTAGAACCTGGTGTAGGAGCCGGAGACCCGGTCGGTCGGGTCGTTGGCCGGGTCCAGGCCGTGCTGCGCCAGGTAGTCCGGCGTGATCTCGTTCTCCAGGTTCTTGGCGTGCCACATGGGGTTCACGCCCGACGGCACCTCCGCGCCGCCCGCCGTGGAGTCGTGCCACAGGTTGTCGATGCCGACCGCGCCGTTGCCGCACGGGGTGGTCGAGCCGACGCTCGAACCCGTGCCGGGCGGGCACTTCGCCTGGTCCGGCAGCGCGGCGCGGCCCCACAACCCGTTCGTGCCGCCGGTGACGCCCTGCCAGCCGCGGCTGTAGAACGGGACGCCGATGTTGATCCGGCCGGCCTGCATCGCGCCGCGGTAGTAGTGGTAGGCCCAGTCGGTGTTCAGGTAGCCCATGCCCTCGTACTGCGGCGCGGTGTAGACGCCGCCGGCGGCCAGCTCGCCGTCCTTGCCGTCGTCGTAGAGCGCGGCGTTCGGGCCGACGAAGTGGTTCCACGACCCGTGCAGGTCGTAGCTCATCACGTTCAGGTAGTCGAGGTAGCGGGTGACCTGGTAGGCCTCCTGCCCGCGCAGCAGCCAGCCGGACGCGGGCACGGCGGCGGTGAGCAGGTAGTGCCTGCCGTCCTGCGCCGAGGCGCGGTCCAGCTTCTCCCGCAGCGTCTTCATGATCTTCTCGTAGCCCGCCCACAGCGTGCCGCGGTTGGCGTTGGAGATCCAGAAGTCGTCCGGGTTGCCCGCGTGGTTGTTCGACGTGGCGTACTCGTAGTCGATGTCGACGCCGTTGAACCCGTACTTGCGGATGAAGTCGACGGCCGAGTCGGCGAACGCGTCCACAGTGGACTGAGGCTGGGCGCCGAGCCGGTAGAACCCGCCGGAGGCGTTGCGCGTGCCGTCCGGGTTGAGGAAGCCGCCGGTCTCCGCCCAACCGCCGACCGAGATCAGCGTCTTCACGTTCGGGTGCTGCTTCTTGTACTTGTTGAGCAGGTTGAAGTGACCCTTGTACGGCAGCGACGGGTCGAGCTCGACGCCCGGCCAGGTCATGCCGGTGGAGGCGTTGTCCGGGCCGTCGGGGCCGACGGAGACCCGGTTCTGCGCGTCGACGTGCGCGAACGCGTAGTTGAGGTGCGTGACCTTGGTCCACGGGATGTCGGACGCCAGGTAGGCGGGCGTGCCGTTGCGGCCCGTGCGCCAACTGGTGAAGTAGCCGATGACGCGGCGGGAGTGGGCGGCACCCAACGACTCCCGGCCCTCGGTGTCGTAGACGGAGCAGTAGGGCACGGCGACGCCGGGGGTCTGGTAGAGGCCGTCGGGACGGCACTCCTCCCCCGCGGCGGCGGCGCTGGGCGGTGTCGGGGACACGACGGCGACGACGAGTCCGGCCACCGCGGCGAACAACGCCACGAGCGGCGACAACCTGGTTCTCTTGGGCACGACCGGCACACCTCCTGCACGAGGCGGCGGCCACGACGCAGCCACCGAACCGTAAATAGGTCTAGACCTCTCTGTCAATAGGTCCAGACCACCAACCGGAACCGTCGGACGACCACCCGCCGTGAGGTCCGCGCACCCCGGATCCCACTCCCGCCGGGTGACACCCTCTCGGAAGTGGGACGTTCCGCTTCCGGACCGGATTCGCGTGGGACGGTGGCCATCGCCCAGTCAAGCGCGGTGCGCACCTCGCCCGCCGTCACCGTCGGAGGACACCGATGCCCTTCCCGCTCACGCCGGACGCCCTCGACACCTGCATGAAGGACGTGTTCGACTACCAGTACCCGGACTTCGCCGCCGCCAACAACCTCGTCGGCGGCGGCGGTTACGAGAACTGGGCGCTCGTGAACTTCCTGCGCTACCTGAAGTACCGCTACGGGGACTTCGACTACCGGCGTGAGTTCCCCGCGCAGCGGACAGGGGGGACGCAGGTGCGGGTGGACCTCGCGTTCAACGCCAACTCGGTCACGCCCGCCACGCCGCTCATCCTGACCGAGTGGAAGTGCAACCCGGACCTCAACGCCCTGGCGACCGGCTGCACCCAGGACGTCCAGAAGTTCGTCGACGTCCTCGGCTTCTACGGCTCGCGGAAGTTCTACCCGCTCCCGCTGGTCTTCGGCATCGGGCCGGACGGACCACCCGTCGCCAACGGCTTCACCAAGTTCGGCTTCGGCAGTGGCTTGGCCCTCTACGCGTCCAGCCCGGCCACCTGGAGCGCCCTCGGCCTCCTCGGCTACACCTGGTACGAGCACCAGCCGCTCCCCGAGCCCGTCGCCCAGGACGGCGCCCCACCCGCCCCGGTGCTGATCGCGAACCACCCGAGCCGACCGCGGCCACCGCTGCCCCGTCGCGCGGAAGCGGAAGCGGACCTGGCCGAGCCGGTCTGAGCGGCAGCGGTCAGACGGTCGTGGTGGCCCGGGCGCGCGCCAGGCGTTCCCGGACCTGGTCGGACTCCGGGGTGCCGAGCTCGGTGAACAGCGCCAGCGCCCGCTGCCAGTGCGCCACCGCGCCGGGCAGGCCCTGGCGGTCGAACACCGTGGCCAGCCGGTCGTGCGCCATCGCCTGGTGGTACGGGCTGGCCGCGGCGGAGGCCACCGACAGCGCCGTGCGCGCCGACGTGACGGCCTCACCGCCCTCGCCCGACTCCAGCAGCACCATCGCGAGGTCGGTGTGGCAGGTCGACTCACCGCACTGCTCGCCGACCTCGCGGTACATCGTCACCGCCGCCCGCAGCCACGTCTTGGCCTCGTCGTAGCGGCGGGACGCCAGGTGCAGCAGCCCGAGGTTGTGGTGGGCGTTCGCCTCGGCCCACCGCGAGCCGGCCGCCCGGCTGACCTCCAGCGCCTCCCGGTAGGAGGTCTCCGACTCGTCGACCCGGCCCAGGAACGCGAGCATGTCCGCGACCGCCGTCAGGGCTCTGGCCTGCGCGTTCACGTCGCCGGACGCCCGCGCCACCTCCAACGCCTCGCGATGCCGGGCCAGGGACTCGTCCATCCGCTGGAACTGGGCCAGCGCGATGCCCAGGTTGAACAGCATCACGAACTTCGCCTCGGGGTCGCCGAGGGTGGTGGCCGCCTCCAGCGCGGCCTCCGTGGTGCGCAGCCACGTCGTCCGGTCCGCGCGCAGCCAGAGGAACCGCGACAGCGTGTACGGCAGCTGCCAGGCGTGCACCAGCCAGCCCGGGTCCGAGCCCGGCGCGGCGGCCAGCTCGGCGGCGGCGATGATGTTGCCCTGCTCGGCGTCCAGCCAGGCGCTCGCCTCGGCGGAGCCGTGCAGCTTCGGCACCTCCAGCGGCACGTGCTCGGGCGCGACCCGCACGCTGCTGCCGCGCGTCACCGGCAGCCGGCCGTCGGCCAGGTCCGCGCAGTGCAGGTAGAAGTCGAGCATCCGGCTGGTCGCCTCGTGCCGCACGGGCGCGGGCAGTTCGGCGGCCAGCGTCCGCATGTAGACGCGCACCAGGTCGTGCGCCCCGTACCGGCCGGGCTCGTTGACCGACAGCAGGTTGGCCGCCGTCAACGCGTCCAGCGCGCGCTGCGCGTCGCCGACCCGCACCTGCGCCATGGCGGCCACCACGAACGCCGTGACGTCCGGGCCGGGGTGCAGGCCGAGCAGCGCCAGCAGCCGCGCGGGCAGCGGCGACAGCGCCCGGCGTGACGCGTCCAGCGCCGCGCGCACCGTGGAGTCCTCGTCCTCCAGGCCGAGGGCCGCCAGCCGGCCGTGCTCGTCGTCCAGCTCGGCGACCAGCTCGGCCACGCGCAACGTCGGCGCGACGGCGAGGCGGGCCGCCGCGATCCGCAGCGCCAGCGGCAGCCCGTCGCACAGCACGGCCAACCGGCGCAGCGCGGCGGCCTCCGTGCCGTCCCGGCCGGCGACCCGGCTGACCACGGCCACCGACGCGTCCGGGTCCAGCATGTCCAGCTCGACCAGCCGGGCCTCGGCGTGCGCGACCAGCCCGACCAACCGCCGGCGGGACGTGACCAGCACGCACGACGGCGGTCCGGGCAGCAGCGGCAGCAGTTCGGTCGAGCCGCGCGCGTTGTCCAGCATCACCACCATGCGCCGGTCCGCGATGAGCGTGCGGAACAGCGCCGACCGCTCCTCGACGGTGACCGGGATGTCCGCCGACGGCACGCCCAGCGTGCGCAGGAACCGGCTCAGCACCTCGCCCGCGCCCAGCGGCTCCTGGTTCGGGTCGTAGCCGTGCAGGTCGACGTACAGCTGGCCGTCCGGGAAGTCCTCGCGCACGCGTTGCGCCCAGTGCAGGGCGAGCGCGGTCTTGCCCACGCCGGCGGGGCCCGTGACGACGAGGACCAGCCCGCCCTCCGGGTAGGAGGCCAGCAGGCCGTCCAGGCGCTTGAGCTCGTCGTCGCGGCCGATCAGCGACGCCGAGACGCGCGGCAGCTGCGCGGGCGTGATGGCGGGCGAGGACTCGGCGACCGGGCGCACGTCCATCGGCCTGGTCGGGCGCTCGGGCTCGGGGTTCTCCCCCGCCAGCACGGCCTGCTGGAGCTTGCGCAGCTCCGGGCCCGGCTCGACGCCGAGCTCCTCGACCAGCACCCGGCGCGCCTCGCGGTAGACGGCCAGCGCCTCGGCCTGCCGCCCCGCCTGGCACAGCGCGCGCATCAGCAGGCCGTGCCCTCGTTCCCGGAGGGGGTGCTCGCCGACCAGCGTGGTCAGGGACGGCACCAGCTCCGCGCCGCGGCCGATCAGCAGCAGCAGCTCGGCCCGCTCCTCCAGCACCGCGAGCCGGCGTTCGACCAGCCGACCGCGCTCGACCTCGGCGAACAGGCCCGCGACACCGCCGAGCGGCTCGCCGCGCCACAGGCCGAGCGCCTCGTCCAGGGCGGTGGCCGCCGCGATCAGGTCGCCGGAGGCGCGCAGCCGGGCCGCCGACACCACGCCGCGCTCGAACTCGTCCAGGTCGACCTGCTGGGGGTCCACCCGGAGCAGGTAGCCGTCGCCGACCGAGGTCAGCAGCTCGGCCGGGGCGCGGCGGGCGCGGCTGGGCTCCAGCGCGCGGCGCAGCCCGGCCACGTAGGTCTGCACGAGGTTGACCGCGCTGGTCGGCGTGTTGTCGCCCCAGACGGCCTCGATGATCTGGTCGCGGCTGACCGGCGCGTTGCGGGCCAGCAGCAGCACCGCCAGCACGGCACGCTGCTTGGCGGCGCCGAGGTCGACCTCCCCGCCACCGCGCACCGCCCGGAGCAGGCCGAGCACCTCGAACCGCAAGCGCTCGCCGCCGCCGTCTGCCACCGACCGATCCTTCGCCGAAACGTTGAGAACCCCGACCGAGCCTAGGAGATCACTTCAGTCCGGCTCCAGTCGTCCTGTAGCCGCATTCTTACGCTAAGCGTGTCCGATCAACCACACAGGGCGAACCCCGGTGAGCGAGGTTGGACCAGACAGCGGAACATCCGCTGCTCTCCCTGAACGACGAGGGCAGGCCGGCGTGCAAGGGGCATCCAGCCCGCGGCGGCGGAACGCCGGCCCGCCCTCGTCCCCTTCTCCACCGGAGACGGGTCATCCGGTAGGGGATGGCCCATCTCCATTGCCCTCCCCCCAGTCGAAGGGGCCGTGTCCGGGACCGAACCCCCGGGCACGGCCCCTTCGGCGTTGCGCGGCCTCCCGTGACCTCGACCGGCGGCGCCACCGCAGTTCTGCGGGCGCCGCGGTCCTCGAGTTGAGGAAGATCGGGTGATGGCCGGTTCGGGTCGCGCGCGGTGGGTGGTCGGCAGCGCGCTGGTCGGCGGCGCGGCGGCCGGGCCGCTCGGGGAGGTCGCCGCCTACTACCGGTCCTTGGCGCTCGGCCGGATGGTGGTGCCGGGCGAGACGGGGGCGGGCAAGACGGCCATGGTGCTGCGGTTTCGGCCACCGGACGATCCAGGCCCTCCTCGCCGCGGTGCCCGAGCACCTGCCCGAAGGCTCGCGCCGGGCCGACGGTCGCGCCGCCCGGTCACCAGCGCGGTGAGGACAGGCTCAGGCGACCTCTTCCAGCTCGCGCGGCTCGCTGCCGGCGTTGGCCGCCTTGCGCCGCTTGCGCAGGAACACCACGACACCGACCACGGCGGCGAGGCCCATCAGGCCCCACATCGCCCCGTTGAACACCGACTCGATGTACTTCGCCGACGCGCCCGCGGCCGAGCCGATGCCGATGTGCAGCGCCGACCAGCTCACCGCGCCGGCGATCGACGCGGGCAGGAAGCGGCGGTACTCCAGCTTCGACGCGCCCGCCGACGCGGGCACCAGGGTCCGCACCACCGGCATGAAGCGGGCGAAGAACACCGCCCACGCGCCACGCCTGCGCAGCAGCGCGCCGGCCTTGTCCCAGTGCTCCTGGCCGAGCTTGCGCACCACCTTGCTGTCCCGCAACCGGTCGCCGTACCGGCGGCCGAGGAAGTAGCCGATGCTGTCACCGGCCACCGCGCACACCGACACGACCAGCCACATGACCAGGAACCGGGGCACGCTGGTGACCGTCGTGGCGGCCAGCAGCAGCGCGCTCTCACCCGGCGCGATGAAGCCGACGCCCAACGTGCACTCCGCCAACGTCAACGCGCCCGTCACCGCGAGCACGGCGGGCTGCGGCAGACCGGCGAGCCCTTCCAGGGCGTCGGTCAGCAAGGCCATGGTTCATCCCCCTGTGGATCATGACGAGCACTCGGCGTGCAGGCTAAGGGGAGTCCACCGCAACGACGCCGGCGGGCGCATCGGACCGGGGTCTGACCGACCGCCAGACCAAGGTCGTACGGGTGGGTGGCCGAAAGTCGGGGACGCGCCTTAAGGCACGTCCCCGAGGTGAACGGGCCGGTGGGTCACCGGCTGTCGAATGCGCCGCCCTTCGCGCCGACCACGAATCGGGACCACTGCGCGAATCCGAAGCCCAACTCGCCACCGGTCCGGTTCTTCGAATCACGCAGACCGGCGCCGTTCTGGCCGAGCGCGATTTCCACGCACTCCGGACCACCCGCGGACGACCACGTGCTCTTGCGCCACTGGCGTTGCATGGCAGTTCACCTCGGATTCAGGCGAGCTCGCGCGCCACCCGCCCGATCAGCGCGGACGAGGCGGCCGGGTCGAGCGATTCGGCGCTGAGCCGTGCGAACATGTCGGAATACCGGGCGACGTCCGAGGGCTGTTCCCAATAGAAGTCGCCCCTCGGGCTTTCGATGTATACCACGGCCGGATCCGACTGCTCGGGAAACGACAGGATGACGAACGGACCGTCCATCGCAGCGTGACCGCCCGCCTCGAAAGAGGCCACCTGGAGAGTGATGTTCGACAGTTCTCCGACCTCGTTGAGTCGCGCCAGCTGCTCGGCCATCACCTCCGGGCCGCCTACCAACCTCCGCAAGGCTGCCTCGTCCACGACCACGTGCAGGCACAGCGGGTCGTCCTCCAGCAGCAGCGCCTGGCGCGCCTTGCGCAGCTCCACCCGGCGGTCCACCTCGGCCGGCGCGGCGTCCGGCAGCACGGCCCGGATCAACGCCCTGGTGTACGCCTCGGTCTGGAGCAGGCCGGGCACCATGAGGCCCTGGTAGGTGCGCACCCACTCGGCGTCGGCCTCGAACCCGACGTACCGGCCGGGCGCGATGTCGCCGAACTCGTCCCACCACGCCCGGCGCCGCGCGTCACGGGCCAGCTGCACGAGCTCTTCCGACGTGGCCCGGTCGGCGCCGTAGGCCGAGAGCATGTCGCGGACGTCGCGCGGGGTGACGCCGACGCGTCCGGTCTCGATGCGGCTGATCTTGGACGCCGAGCACTCCAGCCGCTCGGCGACGTCCTCGATGGTGAGGTCGGCCGCCTCGCGCAGCCTCCGCAGCTCGCTGACCAGCCGTCGCTTGCGCAGCGTCGGGCTGCTGCCCCGTGGCATCCGGACACCTTTCGTCGACGGCCCCGACCCAGGGGCCGCGGTCCAGTCTGTGCGCGGCCGCGAACGGAGCAAAGTGACGTCATCCATTCGTGTACTGCAACTTGCAGAGGGCCGGACGCGGTAACAGGCTGCGTGCAGCACACCGCCCCCAGGGAAGGAGCGCTGAAGGTGTCCACCACCGTCTTCAGCCAGCTCGACCGGTCCCTCCGAGAA
This sequence comes from Actinosynnema sp. NPDC002837, assembly GCF_040295345.1. Lineage (NCBI taxonomy): Bacteria > Bacillati > Actinomycetota > Actinomycetes > Pseudonocardiales > Pseudonocardiaceae > Actinosynnema > Actinosynnema sp. NPDC002837. The sequence continues at coordinate 154,949 of NZ_JBEOVG010000002.1, read as the reverse complement.
CACCTGGCCACGCTGGTCCGCCTCGCGTCGACCGGCGACGACGAGACGGCGGTCGAACTGGCCCGCTGCGAACTGCCCAGGGTGGTGACCGCGATCAAGGGGCTGCTCGACGAGCACACGCCCGACGAGCACGGCCGCTGCCCGACCTGCCGGACCCGCCGCTTCCGCCGCCGCCTGCCCTCGCCCTGCCGGGCGTACCTCGGCGCGCAGCTGGCGCTGACCGTGGGCGGCGACGAGCCGTCCGGCAACCACCGCAGGCACCTGCGCAGCGTCGGCTAGCCCAGCTCGGTCGGGCGACGCGCCTTCCCCGCAGATCGAGCCCCACCAGCGCCGCCCGACCTGATCCGAGCCCGCCGACGGACCGGCCACGCACCCCCGACCGAGGCCGGTCCGCCGACGAGGCTCGGCACGGGGTGGTCGGTCCGGTGAGGGGGCCGACCACCCTGTGTTGGATTGCCGCTGCTCCGCAGGCGGCGGGCGAGGTCGCCGGGAAGTCGACCGTTCGCGCCCTGATTCCCGACGATCGAAAAGCGTGATCGCCGGGAACGAGGACGCGAACGATCGACGCGACCTCGCGGGTCGGTGTGACCGTCAGGTGAGGTGGGGCGGTGGCAAGGGTGGAGTGCGTGGCGTTGGGGCGGTGGGTGGTGGGGGCGGTGGGGAGGGGGGTGGGGAGGGGGTGGCGTGGGGGTTAGGCGTAGACCGGTTGGAGGCCGTCGCGGTCGGGGTCGATCAGGTAGACGCGGGCGGCGGAGATGTCGAAGTACATGCCGACCAGGCGCAGTGATCCGGTGGCCACCGCCTCGCGCACGCTCGGGTAGGCCATGAGGTTGTCCAGTTGTTGCGCCACGTTCGCCACCGACAGCCGTTCCACCACCGGCAGGTCGGACTCGGTGGCGTGGAACCGGATCAGGCTCGGTTCGACCGCCTTCAGCCACGCGTGCAGCTGCGTGCCCGGCCGCGTCGAGCCCTGCACCACCGCCTTCATCGCGCCGCAGTCCGAGTGCCCGCACACCGCGATCGTCTCGACCGCCAGCACCTCCACCGCGTACTCGATCGCCGCGCCCACGGAGTCGTCGCCGTCCAGCGGCACCAGGTTGCCGATGTTGCGCACGCAGAACAGGTCGCCCGGCCCGCTCGTGGTGATCAGGTTGGGCACCACGCGGGAGTCGGCGCACGTGATGAACAGCTGCCGCGGGCGTTGGCCTCGCGCGGCCAGCTCCGCCAGGAACGGGCGGACCAACGGCGCGGTGGTGCGCTCGAACTCGCGCATGCCGCGGATCATCGGGTCGACGTCGGCGCGCGGCCGGGGCAGGGTGACGTGCCGGTGGCGCTGCCAGTGCGACCACGGCGCGAACCACCTCGGCAACGGCGACAGCGGTGTCTTGCGCAGCGCGGGGATGCCCTTCCTGGCCTTGCTGAACCACGTGTCGTGCACCTCGTCCACCTCGACGTGGCCGCCCAGCCGCTCGTAGCCGACGCGCCAGTCGTCGATCGCCTCGTACGCGCCGTGGTCGAGGAAGTCGATGTGCAGCTCCAGCACCACGCGCTGCCCCAGCGGGATGGCGCGCAGCCCGCGCACCAGCCGCCCGGCGCCCAGGAACACGAGCGAGCCGCGGATCGTCACCCGCCAGGCGTCCGGCTCCTCCTCGATCCGCACCGACGAGCGGGTCAGCCGGTACAACGACCGCAGCACCGCCGCCGCGACCCCCAGCAGCACGCCTTCCACCAGCCCGAGCACGAGCACGCCCACCAACGTGACCGCGTACGCGGAGAACTCGCCGTGCCGCCACAACGCCCGCATCCGGCGCACGCTCACCAGCCGCACGCCCACCACGAACAGCACACCCGCCAACGCCGCCAACGGGATCAGCTCGAGCACCCAGCCGAGCGCGAGCACGAACACCGCGATCCACAAGCCGTGCAGCACGGTCGACGCGCGGGTGCGCGCGCCGGCGACCACGTTGGTCGAGCTGCGCGCGATCCCACCGGCGATGGGCAGCCCGCCCAGCGCACCGGCCACCACGTTGGCCGCGCCCTGCGCGATCAGCTCCCGGTCGAGGTCCGCGCGCGGGCCGTCGTGCAGCTTGTCGACGGCCACGGCGGACAGCAGCGACTCGACGCTGGCCACCACGGCCACGGTCAGCACGGCGAACGCGACCGCGCCGAAGCTGCCGGACGGCATCTGCGGCAGCACGACCTGGCCGAACGGGTCGCCGGGCAGGTCGACCCTCGCCACGTCGAGCCCGACCGTGGCCAGCGTCGCGGCCAGCACCGCCACCAGCGGCGCGGGCACGAACCCGGCACGCGGCACGCGCGGCCACAGCAGCAGCGCCAGCACGGCGAGCGCGCCGACCAGCAGGGCCGACCACCCCACGTCGGTGGTGAACACCTTGGCCAGGTTGTCGAACACGGACGTGGCCGCCGAGCCGCCGAGCACGACGGACAGCTGCCCCAGCGCGATGCTCAGGCCGATGCCGGCCAGCATGCCGTGCACCACCGCGGGCGACAGGGACAGCGCGACCCGGCCGAGCCGGCCGAGGCCGAACGCGACCTGCACCGCGCCGGCGGCGAGCGTGATGGCGGCGGTCGCGGCCCAGCCGTACTCGGCGATGACGCCCGCGATGATCACCACCGAGCCGGTCGCGGGTCCGCTGACCTGCACCGGCGTGCCGGACAGCGCGCCGGCCACGATGCCGCCGACGACGGCGGAGATCAGCCCGGCCATCAGCGGCGCGCCGGTCGCGGCGGCGACGCCGAGCGAGAGCGGCACGGAGATCAGGAACACCACCAGCGAGGCGGGCAGGTCGTGGCGCAGCACGGCGGCGACACCGCCCGGAGGGCCTGCCGTGGTGTGCTCGCCCGCGTGGGACTTGTTGGGGCGCGGTCGGTTCATGTCGGGTCCTTTCGAGCGCAAGGGGTCCTCGCCCCACGCGGCGCGCGGGGTGTCGTCGATCGCAGAGGGGGTCTAGCGCCGTGCTAAGGGCGGCAGCAGGCGCGGCCAGAAGGCGTCGAGTCGGAACTCGGCCCCGGCGCGGTGGTGAGGGTTCGCCACGGTGGCACCTCCGTGTCGGCACAGGGGAACGTGTCGGCACAGCCCGCGTCGCACAGGTCGCGTCCACACCATGATGACTGAGGAAGTGGGCGGTCTGACAGCGGATCCACCCGGTCGTGTTGATCACGAGCGGGCGTCACGCCTGGTGACGGACCTACCGGCCGACGGCGGCGTAGGCGCGGCCGACCGCGACCGTGCCGCCGCACAGTCCGATGAGGACGGCCGCGACCTGGCCCACGGCGGTGAACTCGGGCACGGCGCCGAACCACTCCGCGCCCGCCAACGGGTACGCGAGGAGCAGCGCCAGCCACGGCACGCGCAGCACCACCGGCCCCAACACGGTGATGCCTCCGGCCGCGGCGCACGCCACGTAACCGGGACCGACGTCGACCACGTCGGTGAGATCGGTCGGGTAGACACCCGAAGAGATGACGAACGCCGTCACGAGCGTCGCGCCGACGTGTCCTATGAGGACCACCGCCACCGCGCGCCACGGCCCCGCCTCGCGCTCCAGCACGCCGAGGCAGACCGCCACGGCGACCAGGGCCAGACCGGTGGCCACCAGGCCGTCGCCCGCGGGGTCGAGCACGAACGCGCTGCCCAGCAACGCGTTGACCGGGTGGTCGTCGAGGTTCGTCGCGTTCGTGCTCAGCGATTCCCGCACCTGGGCCGACATCCCGTCGGCGAAGACGAACCGCGTCAGCAGCGCGAGCACCGCCACGGCCGACAGGTAGCCGGCCGTGACGGGGTGGCGGCGGAAGCGTTCACGCACCCGGCCATGATCTCCGCCGGTGGTCTCAGGCGTCCACTTGAGACCTGTCACCCGACCAGAGGGTGTGGAAGCTGCCCTCGCGGTCGGTGCGGCGGTAGGTGTGCGCGCCGAAGAAGTCGCGCAGCCCCTGGATCAGCGACGCGGGCAGCCGCTCGGACCGCAACCCGTCGTAGTACGCCAGCGCGGAGACGAAGCCGGGCGCGGGCACGCCCGCGGTCACCGCCTTCACCACGACGCGCCGCCACGCCGCCTCGGCCGACTTCACCGCGTCGCGGAAGTAGTCGTCCACGAGCAGGGACGCCAGCTCCGGCGCCTTGTCGTAGGCCTCGCGGATGCGGTCGAGGAACCGGGCCCGGATGATGCAGCCGCCGCGCCAGATCGTGGCCATCGCGCCCAGGTCGAGGTCCCAGCCGTACTCGGCGCTCGCCGCCCGCATCTGGTCGAAGCCCTGCGCGTACGCCACGACCTTCGAGGCGTACAGCGCCTGCCGCACGTCCTCGACCAGCGAGCCGTCCGCGTCGCCCGCGACCTCGGCTGGCCCGAACGCCGACCGCACCGCCTGCCGCTGACCCGCCCGCCCCGACAGCGACCGGGCGAACACCGCCTCCGCGATGCCGGTCACCGGCACGCCGAGCTCCAGCGCCTCCTGCACGGTCCAGCGGCCGGTGCCCTTCTGCTCGGCCTCGTCCGCGATCACGTCCACCAGGGCGGCGCCGGTCTCGACGTCCACGTGGCCGAGCACCTCGGCGGTGATCTCGACCAGGTAGGACTCCAGGTCGCCGGTGTTCCAGCCGCGGAACACCTCGGCGACCTCGGCGGGCGCCAGGCCGCCGACCCGGTGCAGCAGGTCGTAGGCCTCGGCGATGAGCTGCATGTCGGCGTACTCGATGCCGTTGTGCACCATCTTCACGAAGTGCCCGGCGCCGTCCGGCCCGACGTGCACGCAGCACGGCACGCCGTCGACCTTGGCCGCGATGTCCTCCAGCACCGGCCCGAGGTGCTGGTAGGACTCCTTCGAACCGCCGGGCATGATCGACGGGCCGTTGAGCGCGCCTTCCTCGCCGCCGGAGATGCCGGTGCCGACGAAGTGCAGCCCGGCCTCCTTCAGCGCGGCCTCGCGGCGGCGGGTGTCGGCGTAGTGGGCGTTGCCGCCGTCGATCACCATGTCGCCGGGCTCCAGCAGGGGCACGAGCTCGTCGATGACGGCGTCGGTGGGGCCGCCCGCCTTGACCATGATGATGATCTGGCGGGGCGTCTGGAGGCTCGCGACGAGCTCCTCCAGCGTCTCGGCGGGCACGAAGTCGCCCTCGTGGCCGTGGTCGGCGATCAGCGCTTTGGTGCGGGCGTGGCTGCGGTTGTGCACGGCGACGCGGTAGCCGTGCCGGGCGAGGTTGCGCGCCAGGTTGCTGCCCATGACGGCGAGCCCGGTGACGGCGATCCGCGCGGGTGCCTCGGAGGTGGTCATCTGCACAGCCTGCCGAAATCCGCGCCCGCGCGCACCTGTGTGACACCCCTCAATGCCCACGGTGCCGAACTCGGCCGACCGCGCTGTAACATCGTGAAACACCAGTGGAACAGGAGGGCGCGGATGGCCAGGGCGACGGTGCGGGACGTGGCGCGGGCGACCGGGCTTTCCATCGCCACGGTGTCGCGAGTGCTCAACGGTCAGGCCAACGTCGCCGAGCACACCCGCGAGCTGGTGCTGCGCGCCGTGGCCGGGTTGGGCGCGGAGGCGCCGCGAGCCCGGGGCGCGAAGCCGGCCGGCCCCATCTACGTGCGCTGCCCGTACCTGCTGACCGACTACTTCGGGCTGATCGTCTCCAGCGTCGCCGAGACGTTGGCCCTGCACCACCGCCAGGTCGTGCTGAGCGCGGGCGTGTCGGCGCAGCGGGAAGCCGTGCTGCCCGGATTGGCGGCCCGCGCGGACGTGGGCGGCGCGATCCTGATCCTGCCGCCGGAGCCGGCCGAGGAGCTGGTCCGGCTGCGGGACCGCCGGTTCCCGTTCGTGGTGGTCGACCCGCGCACCGAGCTGCCGCGCGACGTGGCGTCGGTGTCGGCGGCGCACTTCTCGGGCGCGCGGCGGCTGATGGCGCACCTGGTGGAGCTGGGCCACCGGAGGATCGGGATCATCGGCGGCCCCGGCGACTGGCTGGCCAGTGACGGCAGGCTCGCCGGGTACGCGGCGGCGTTGTCCGACGTCGGCGTGCTGCCGTCGGCGGAGCTGCTGCGGCACGTGGACGAGCCGACCGAGGAGAACGGCTTCCTGGTCGCCCGCGACCTGCTCGGCCTCGCGGACCGGCCGACGGCGCTGGTCGCGTTCAACGACAAGATGGCCGTCGGCGCGCTGCGGGCGGCCCGCGAACAGGGCCTCGACGTGCCGGGCGACGTGTCCGTCGCCGGGTTCGACGACCTCGACCTCAGCCGTGCCACGCGGCCGGAGCTGACCACCGTGCGGCAGCCGTTGCAGGAAATGGGCCGACTGGCCGTGACCCTGCTGATGCGGTTGCTCGACCGGCACGAGCTGGAGGCGCTGCACGTCGAACTGGCCACGGAACTGGTGGTCAGGGCGTCCACCGGGCCCGTGCCGCGCGGCTGACGCCGGCACCCTTCACGGTCTTTACCGGTATCCACCGGTGGGTATTGCACGACCTTGACACGGGTTCGGCAGCATTGTTTCCTTTCACCTGCGGACAAGTTCCATAAATGTTCCAGTTTGTTACAGACTGCCGACCCCTGCCCACAACGTCGTGAAAGGAGTCCGGGGTGCCCTCTTCCCACCGTCGGGCTTTCGTCAGCGCCGGCATAGCCGTGATCACCGTCGCAGCCGCACTCGCCGTCTCGCAGCCGGCCGCGGCCGCCGGCGAGACGGTCAACGTGTACCTGACCACCACCTCCGACAGCGGCGGCCGGGTCGTCACCCGCGGCCTGGCCCAGCAGCCCTCCATCGCCTTCGGTTCCAACGGCGGCAGCGCGACCCACACCATCACCGTCAACGAGGGCACGACCTACCAGCAGTTCGAGGGCGGCGGAGCGTCGATCACCGACACCACCGCCTACCTGCTGCGCGGCGGTCCCGTCTCGGCGGCCACCCGGGACGCGGTGATGCGCAAGCTGTTCCACCCGGTCGACGGCATCGGCCTGTCGTTCGTGCGCAACCCGATCGGCGCGTCGGACCTGTCCCGGCCGGGCCACGTCTCGCTCGACGACACGTGCTGCGACCTCGACGACTGGGGCGCGAACGGCTACGACACCAACGTGCGGCTGCTGACGCAGCAGGCCAAGCAGCTCAACCCGCAGCTGCGGGTCAAGGGCGTGCCGTGGAGCGCGCCGGGCTGGATGAAGGACAACGGCCGCATGGACCAGATGGGCTGGCTCAAGTGGGAGTACGCGCCGATGTACGCGCAGTACTTCGTGAAGTACGTGCAGAGCTACCAGGCCGCGGGCATCCCGGTCGACTACGTGTCGGTGCAGAACGAGCCGAACTGCTGCCAGGCGTCCAACCCGACCGCGATGAACTACCCCGGCATGAGCTGGAACCCGGCGGGCCTGGTCGAGTTCACCAAGAACAACCTCTACCCGGCGTTCCGCGCGGCGGGCATCAACACCAAGGTGCTGGTGCACGACTGGAACTACGGCGACTACGCCAACTTCGGCTCCGGCGTCCTCAACGACGCGGGCGTGCGAAACGACCCGCTGTTCGGCGGCATCGCGTGGCACGGCTACTTCGGCGACCCGGCGGTCGGCACTCAGGTGCGCAACCAGTACCCGAACGTCAAGCAGTTCAGCACCGAGCACTCCGGCGGCACGTGGATCTCGAACCAGCACAACGAGGACATGGCCGACATCGTCAACTACGCCCGCAACTACAGCTCCAGCCTGGTGAAGTGGAGCCTGGCGCTGAACCAGAACATGGGCCCGCACAACGGCGGCTGCGGCACGTGCACCGGCCTGATCACCGTGCAGGAGGGCGGGTCGCGCGCCGGTCAGGTCGACTACACCGTCGAGTACTACACGACGGGTCACCTGACGAAGTTCGTCCGGCCGGGCGCGTACCGGATCGACTCGACCGCGAACGGCACGGTGCAGAACGTGGCCTACCGCAACCCGGACGGCTCCAAGGCCCTGATCGCGCACAACGGCGGCACGTCGTCCCAGTCCATCCGGGTGAACTGGGGCAACCAGTCGTTCACCTACACCCTGCCCGCCCGCACCTCGGCGACGTTCACCTGGCAGGGCACGCCGGGCTCCGGCAACCCCGGCGGCAGCGGCGGCGCGATCACCGGGCTGGCGGGCAAGTGCGTCGACGTGGCGGGCGCGAGCAGCGCGGACGGCGCGGCCGTCCAGCTCTACACGTGCAACGGCACGGCGGCGCAGCAGTGGTCGCGGCCCGGTGACGGCACGCTGCGCGCGCTGGGCAAGTGCCTGGACATCAAGGACCGCGGCACCGCCGACGGCGCGCAGTTGCAGCTGTGGAGCTGCGCGGGCGGCGCGAACCAGCAGTGGACCTACACCTCCGGCCGCGACCTGGTGAACCCGGCGACCGGCAAGTGCGTGGACGTCACCGGCAACACCAGCGCCGACGGCACCAGGCTCCAGATCTGGACCTGCACGGGCGCGGCCAACCAGAAGTGGACCATCGCCTGACCGCTGCCGCCTGACCGCTGTCGTCCGAACAACCGCCGTCGCCCGATCACGGTCACGGCCGGTGTCGCCGACCGCTGTTGTCCGATCGCGGTCTCCGACCGCTGCGGGATCCCGCTCCACCGGGGCGGGCCACCGCTGACAGCCGGCCGCGACGGGGCGAGAGTCGGGGGAATGACCCGATTACTCGTGCTCGTCGCGGCCGTGTTCGCGGCCTCCCTGACCGCACCGGCGGCGGCACAGGCCTCGTGGACGCTGACCACCGCGCAGCGGCAGGCCTACCTGAACCACTACGCACCGGTCATCCTCAAGCGGGGTGACGAGAACGACGGCAAGCAGGGCCGCGACTGGCTCGCGAACTTCGACTTCGACCGGGACGGCGTCTACGCCACCAACCGGGCGAACTGGAAGCTCGTCCCCCAGTACGTCGCCAACGCCGCCGGCTACGACCGCTGGCGGATCCGGCCCACCCTCTACACCGCGCTGCTGGAGTTCACCGAGAACGGCAGCAAGTCGTTGGTGCTGCTGTACCACGTGTACAACGCGGCCGACAAGGACGGCGACGAGATCCACGACTGGGAACGCGTGGAGATCGTGGTGCGCGGGGTGACCGGCACGCCGGGCGGCGCGGGCGAGTCGTTCGGCAACGCCACCGTGACGCACCACAAGGACCACGTCATGCGGCGGTCCTACGACCCCGACGTGAACTTCCTCCAGACGCCCACCGGCAAGCACTTGCTGCTGTGGCAGGCGGACGAGAGCGACTTCGACCTGCCGAGCGCCGGGCCGCACGCCCACGAGCTGCGGTTCGTCACCGACACGTGGGCCGTCATCTCCGGTCGCATGGCGGCGGCCGGCAACGCCGAGGTGCGCATCTCCGGCGCGGACGACCGGCGCAACGTGCACTACGCGTTCGTGCCGGAGGGCGCCACGGGCGCGGTGGCGGCGTTCGGCGCGGTGCCGCTGACCTGGGCCAACGCCTCCGCGCAGGCCAGCCGGGTCGACAACGGCACCAAGGTGACGTGGCCGCGGGTCAAGCGGCTGACCTACGAGTTGCAGGACCTGGCCGACATCGTGCCCACGCACTGGTCGCAGTCGGCGTGGCAGCGGCACTGGCTGGCGACCGACGTGGTGGACGTCCGGTTCGAGACGCCCGCGCTGGGCATCGGCACGGGAGTGCAGCGGTTCTACAACCAGTCCCGCGACGACGCCGCGTCGGACCTCACCGACGGCCGCGAGGGCTACCTGTCGAAGGCGTGGTTCTTCGGCGCGTACTCGGCGGAGCTGGACGAGGACACGCCGTCCGGGTCCGACGACTTCGGCGGGTTCGCGGGCACCGGCCTGGACAGCTCGGGCCGCAGCCGAGGCGCGGTGAGCGGCGACCTGGCGTCGCACGGAGCGTACTGGCGGCAGCACGAGTACTTCGTGCACTCGGGCGGGATCGACGACAGCACGAGCCGCGAGGTGGGCGTGTGGTTGCCGCCGGGCTGGCACCTGGCCGCGAACGGCGGCTTCGACGGCCGGTGGCAGCCGCTGTTCGACGACCGGCCCGCCGCCTGAGGGGTACCCGGCCCGCCGCTGCTCGACCAGCGGCGGGCCGGTACCGCGGAGCGCCCGTCGCCGCACGACCGGCTCCGGGCGCTCGCCTAACCGGTGGCGCGGTAGGCCTCGCCGGCCCGGTTCGGCGTCCCTCCCGGCACGTACAGCCCCGTGCCCGGTTTGTCGGCGGGGAGCGCGAACCACGCGTAGCGCTCCAGGTAGGGCAGGTCTTCGAGCATCCGGGACGACGCGCCGGCGAAGTCGGCCAACTGCTGCGCGTCCGGGTAGCGCACGCCACCGCCGGCGAAGTCCATCAGCGAGTACTCGGTCAGCCAGATCGGCAGGCCGTAGCGCGCGTGCACGGCGTCCAGGTAGTTCTTCAGGTGGCCGACGGCGGCCGGGCCGAAGTCCGAGCCGTACCAGTGCAGGGTGATGAAGTCGACCCGCAGGCCGCGCTGCCGCGCCCCGGCCAGGAACCGGTCGAGCCAGCCGCCCGCCCGGTCGCCGCTGTGCGCGACGGCCGGGCTGCCCAGGCGCATCCCGGTCGCCTGGAGCTGCGGCCAGAGGTCCAGCGCCTGCTCCACGGTCAGGTTCGACTGCTCGGCGAGGTCCGGCTCGTTGAAGCCGAGCAGGGTGGTGCCCTGGCCCCGGACCGCCTGGAGGTTCGCCGGGGTCACCGTCTTCGCGCCCCAGATCATGGGCACGTACTCGACGCCGGGCGGCGGCTGCACGTCCTCCCTGGTCGGGGCCCAGTTGTAGAACCAGCCCGCGCCCACGTCGGACAACGCCGCGGTCACGCCGTCGAAGTGCCAGGTGCCGACACCCTTCTTCACCGACCTGGCGACCTGCTGCACGACCGGCGCCGGTGCTGCCGTGGTCGTGCTGGTGGTGGTGGTCGTTGTTGTCGTCGTCGTAGTGGTCGTCGTGGACGGGATGGTCGAGGGCACCCGGCTGGTCGTCACGGCGACCGGGGCGGCCGCGGGCGGTGGCGTCCGTTCCAGGGGCAGCAGCACGACCGCGCCCGCCACCGCCGCGACGGCCGCCGCCGCGATCAGCGGTTTGGTGGCCGCGTGCGCCCAGAAGCCCTTCTTCGCCACCGCGATCACGGGCTCGGCGGCGGCCAGGTCGAACCCGGCGGGCAGCGGCACGAGCGGGATCCTGGCCAGCAGGCCGTCCACCGCGGCCAGGTCGTCGAACCCGCGGGCGCAGCGGGCGCACTCCCGCGCGTGCCGCACGATCCGCTTGCGCCACAACGCGTTCGGCTGCCCGTCCCAGTCCGCGATCACCTCGGCCAGGTCCCCGCAGCGCGGCAGGGCGAGCACCCGGACGACCACCCGCGCCCCGTCGAGCTGAGCCTTCATCCGCTGCACCCGCACCGCCGCGTGCTGCGGCGTGAGGTCGAGCGCCTCGGCCAGCTCGGCGCGGGTGATCCGGCCGACCTGCTCCATCCACCACAGCGACAGCAGCTCGCGCTCGTCGTCACCGATCCACCGGGTGGCCGCGACGACCTCGCGGCGTTGGCCGGTGAGCTGGAGCCGGGTGATGGCCAGGTCGGCGAAGTCCGCGCCGGGGTCGGCGAGGTCGGCCGGTTCGGCGTCGGCGAGCGGCGGCCGGGCCTTGTGGTGGTCACGGACCTGGTTCAGCGCGATGGCCAGCAGCCACGACCGGAACGCCTCGGGCTCGCGCAGCTTCGGCAGCCCGTTCAGCGCGCGGAGCATGGTCTCCTGCACCACGTCGTCGGTGTCCGGGTGGCCCGCCAGGGCGCGTCCCACCACGTTGTAGACCAGCGGCAGGTAGGCGGCCACCAGCGCGTCCAACGCGCCCGGCTCGCCCCGCTGCGCGGCCGTCACCGCCGCGGCGTCCTCTGGTGTGCGCATGCCGTTCTCTCGGCCGAGTCGGTCTTACCTCACCGGAGACCCCTCGGCCGCGACACGATAACGACAATTACGCGGCGAGCACCGAAGCCGCCATGCCGATCAGCGCCGTGCCGCACAGCCGCTCGAACACCGGCCTCACCTTCGGCCGCGACAGCAGCGCCGCCAGCCGGCCCGCCAACGGCACCACCACGGCCCAGAAGCACGCGAACACGCCCACCGCGACCGCCGACAGCAGCGCGGCCTGCGGCAGCGGCGGCGACGCCGGGTCCATGGCCTGCGGCACGAGGCTGAGGAACGTCAGCATCACCTTCGGGTTGAGCAGGTCGCACAGCAGGCCGCGCAGGAACAGCGACCGGTCCGACCTCGGCGCCTGCCTGATCGGCCCGCCGCGCCGGGCCGCCAGCAGCGTGGCGATGCCCAGGTGCACCAGGTACAGCGCGCCCACCGCCTTGACCGCCAGCAACGCCGCCGGCGCCGCCGCGACCAGCGCGGACAGCCCCACCGTGGCCAGCAGGGCGTGCACGAGCAACCCGGTCACCACGCCCGCCGCCGTCAGCGCGCCGTACCGCACGCCGCGCACGGCGTTGCCGGTGACCAGCACGAAGTCCGGTCCGGGCACGACGGTGATGACGACCAGGGCGAGCAGGAACGAGGTCCAGGCGATGTGCACGGCCGCATCCTGGGCGATCCGTTCGGGTGTATTCCACCTGACGATTACAGTGTTCGGTTGTGAGCGAGACAGCCGAACTGGATTCGGTCGACTGGCTGATCCTGGAGGCGTTGCAGAACGACGCGACGCTGCCGAACCGGAGCCTGGCCGAGCTGGTCGGCATCGCGCCGTCGACCTGCCTGCAGCGGGTGCGCCGGCTGCGCGACCTCGGGGTGATCACCGGGTTCCACGCCGTGGTCGACCCGCGGACCACGGGCCTGCCGCTGGAGGCCGTCGTGTCGGTCAACGTGCGGCCGCACACCAGGCCGGTGGTGGCGGCGTTCCGGCGGTTCGTGATGGCGCAGCCCGAGACGCGGTCGTTGTTCCACGTCAGCGGCCAGGCGGACTTCCTGGTGCACATCGCGGTGGCCGACAGCACGCACCTGCAGGCGTTCCTGATGGACAAGATCGCCTCGCGGACGGAGGTGCGGAACCTGACCAGCTCGGTGGTGCTGGAACGGGTCGAGACCCGGGCCCTGACCCCGCCCGACGATCAACGGCCCACCCACCGCAGGCGACGCGTATAGATTTCGGGCATGGACCCTGACGAGTTCCGCCGGATCGGCCACGAGGTGATCGACTGGATCGCCGACTACCGCTCGCGCGTCGAGGACTTCCCGGTCTCCTCACCCGTCGAGCCCGGCTGGGTGCGTGGGCAGCTGGCCGGGCTGCCCGAGCGCGGCGAGGGGTTCGACGGGCTGCTCGCGGACCTGGACCGGGTCGTGCTGCCGGGGACGACGCACTGGCAGCACCCCGGGTTCTTCGCCTACTTCCCGTCGAACGCCTCGCTGCCGTCGGTGCTCGGCGACCTGCTGTCGTCGGGGCTGGGCGTGCAGGGCATGTTGTGGTCCACCTCCCCCGCCGCGACCGAGGTCGAGCAGCACCTGATGGACGAGCTGGTCGGGGCGCTCGGCCTGCCGTCGTCGTTCGTCGGCGGTGGGGTCATCCAGGACACCGCGTCGTCCGCCGCGCTGGTCGCGGTCCTCGCCGCGCTGCACCGGTCGTCGGGTGGGAAGTGGCGGCAGTCCGGTGTGGACGGGTCCGAGACCGTGTACGTGTCGTCCCAGACGCACTCGTCGCTCGAACGGGCCGCGCGGATGGCCGGGCTCGGCGAGCAGGCCGTGCGATCGGTCCGGGTGGACTCGCGGCTGGCCATGCGGGTGGACGACCTGGCCGACCGGATCAGGTCCGACGTGGCGGCGGGCCGGCGGCCGGTGATGGTGTGCGCGACCGTCGGCACCACGGGCACCGGCGCGGTCGACCCGGTGCGCGAGATCGCCGCCGTGTGCGCCGAGCACGGGATCTGGCTGCACGTGGACGCGGCGTGGGCGGGCCCGGCGGCGCTGTGCCCGGAGTTCCGGCACCTGTTCGACGGCGTGGACCTGGCCGACTCGTTCACCGCGAACGCGCACAAGTGGATGCTGACCGCGTTCGACCTGTCCCTGTTCTGGACCGCCCACCCGGACGTGCTGGTCGACGCCCTCACGATCCTGCCGGAGTACCTGCGCAACACGGCCACCGAGTCGGGCGCGGTCGTGGACTACCGCGACTGGCAGATCCCCCTGGGCCGGCGGTTCCGGGCGCTGAAGCTGTGGTCGGTGCTGCGCTGGTACGGCCTGGAGGGCATCCGGGAGCACCTGCGCGGCCACGTGGAGCTGGCGGCCCTGCTCGAATCGTGGGTGGACGCGTCCGACGACTGGGACCTGGTCGTGCCGCGCTCCCTGTCCCTGGTCACCCTCGCCCACCGCTCCGGCGACGCGGCGACCCGTGCCGCGATGGACCGCGTCAACGCCAGCGGCGACGCCTTCATCACCCACACCGTCGTCGACGGCCGCTTCGCCATCCGCGTGGCGATCGGCGCGGAAGCGACCAAGGAGCACCACGTGCGGGCGCTCTGGGACGCCCTGCGGATCAGGGGTTGATCAGCGTGGTGAGGTCGATGGTCACCGGGAAGGGCTCGGGGACCTCGACCTCCCCGGTGCCTTGCGCGATCTGCTTGTACCTGCCGGCGACCAGGCTGAACGCGATGAGCGTGGCCGGCTCGTCCAGCTCCACCACCCAGTAGTGCGGGATTCCCACCTTGGCGTACTCGATCGGCTTGAACACGCGGTCTGTCCGACCCGTTCCCGGCGACACGATCTCCACTGCCAAGTGCAGGTCATCGGGGTTGAACCGGCTCGGGTGCTCCCAGTAGCGCTCGGCAGGCACCACTACGACGTCGGGTGCGCGCAATGAGAGCGGAGGCCCCGGGTCGATCACGACGTCGACGTCCTGGACCGCCACCACCCCGGCGGGCAGTTGCTCTTTGAGGCAGCTCCGGAGGTTCGCCATCGCCACTTGGTGCTTCGGTGCCGGCCTTGGCGCCACCAGCAAGACTCCTTCGACCAGCTCGAAGTGGCGCGACTTGTCCTCTGGAAGCGCGTCCCACTCCTCAAGCGTGAACAAGTGGTCAGGCCAGGGCAACGTGCTCATCGCGGCCACCTCTCTTGCTCCATTGATCGCGCAGCGTAGCCGATCGACTACAGGACCCGAAGCAGGCCCTCCTGGACCACGGTAGCCACCAGCTGGCCGTCGTGGCTGTAGAAGCGGCCCGTGGCGAGGCCGCGCGCCCCGGACGCGGAAGGCGAGGCGCAGTCGTAGAGGAACCACTCGTCCGCCCGGAACCGGCGGTGGAACCACATGGCGTGGTCCAGGCTCGCGCCCAGCACCTTGTCGGTTCCCCAGTACACGCCGTGCCTGACGAGCACCGAGTCGAGCAACGTCATGTCCGACGCGTACGCCAGCACGCACACGTGCAGCAGGTCGTCGTCCGGCAGCTTGCCGTCGGCCCTCATCCACACCTGGCTGCGCGCCTCGCCCGGCCCGTCCTCCCGCGCCCGCCACGGCGGCTCGGTCACGTACCGGATGTCGATCGGCCTCGGCAGCCGCGCCATGCCGACCTTCTCCAGGTACCCGGCCGCCGACTCGGCGTAGGTGGGCAGCGAGGACGGCGGCGGCACGGCGGGCATCGGCTCCTGGTGGTCCAGGCCCGGCTCGTCCAGCTGGAACGACGCCGACAGGGCGAAGATCGCCTTGCCGTGCTGGACCGCGACCACGCGCCGGGTGGTGAACGAGCGCCCGTCGCGGATCCGGTCGACCTCGTACACGATCGGCACGGTCGGGTCGCCACCGCGGATGAAGTACGAGTGCAGCGAGTGCACCCGGCGCTCACGGGGCACGGTGCGGCCGGCGGCTACCAGGGCCTGACCGGCGACCTGCCCGCCGAACACCCGAACGGGCGACTCGGCGGGTGACACACCGCGGAAGATGTTCTCCTCGACGCGCTCCAGGTCGAGCAGCGCGACGAGTCGGTCGAGCACGGGCTGCCCGTGGGGCACGCCGTCGGCGTCCAGTGGAACGTCCGAGAACTCGGCGGTCGCCGCGGCACGGGCAGCCTCGGTCACGTCATCTCCTAAGCGTGGTCGTCCTCCCCCAGGCGGTGCACCCGGATGAGGTTCGTCGAGCCGATGGTGCCAGGCGGCGAGCCTGCCACGACCACGACGAGGTCGCCCGGCTGGTACCGGCCGATGTCGATCATCGACAGGTCCACCTGGCGGACCATCTCGTCCGTCGAGTCCACCTTAGGCACCAGGAACGTCTCGGTGCCCCAGGTGAGAGAAAGCTGACTGCGCACGCTGGGCTCCGGCGTGAACGCCAGCAGCGGCAGCGGGGTGTGCAGGCGGGCGAGCCGCCGCACGGTGTCGCCGGACTGGGTGAACGCGACCAGCGCCTTCGCGTTCAGCCGCTCGCCGATGTCGCGCGCCGCGTACGAGATCACGCCGCGCTTGGTGCGCGGGACGTGCGTCAGCGGCGGGACCACGGTGGACTCGGTCTCGACGGCCACGATGATGCGGCTCATGGTCTTGACCGACTCGATGGCGTAGCGGCCGACCGACGTCTCGCCGGACAGCATCAGCGCGTCGGCGCCGTCGAGCACGGCGTTCGCGACGTCCGAGGTCTCGGCGCGGGTCGGCCGGGAGTTCGTGATCATGGAGTCGAGCATCTGGGTGGCCACGATCACCGGCTTGGCGTTCTCGCGGGCGATCTGGATGGCCCGCTTCTGCACCAGCGGCACGTGCTCCAGCGGCAGCTCCACGCCCAGGTCGCCGCGGGCGACCATGACGCCGTCGAAGGCGAGCACGATCGCTTCGAGGTTGTCGACCGCCTCGGGCTTCTCGATCTTGGCGATGACCGGCTTGCGGCCGTGGCCCACGCGGTCCATCACCTGGTGGACCAGGTCGATGTCCGCCGGCGAGCGCACGAACGACAGGGCGATGAAGTCCACGCCCAGGTTGAGGGCGAACTCCAGGTCCTCGATGTCCTTCTCGGACAGCGCGGGCACGGACACGTCCATGCCGGGCAGCGAGAGGCCCTTGTTGTTGCTGACGGGGCCGCCCTCGGTGACCTCGCAGACCACGTCCGGCCCGTCGACCTCGGTGACGGTCAGGCCCACCTTGCCGTCGTCCACCAGCAGCCGGTCGCCCGCCTTGGCGTCCTGCGCCAGCTGCTTGTAGGTGGTGGAGACGCGGTCGTGGGTGCCCTCGACGTCCTCGACGGTCACCCGGACGATGTCACCGGTGCGCCACTCGACGGGGCCGTGGGCGAACCGCCCGAGGCGGATCTTCGGACCCTGGAGGTCGGCCAGGATGCCGACCGCGCGGCCCGACGCTTCGGCCGCGTTGCGGACGAGGTCGTAGACCTGCTTGTGGTCGGCATGGCTGCCGTGGCTGAAGTTCATCCGGGCAACGTCCATACCGGCCGCCACCAGCTCGTTGACCTTGTCCTCGGTCGCGGTGGCAGGACCCATCGTACAGACGATCTTCGCGCGTCGACTCACGTCTAGTCAGAGTAGTCCCTGTCACTGGACCGATCAGGATGTACCGGGAAGTAATCTCCGCGAAACAGGCAGAATCTGCACCGTGGGCCCCAGAATCCTTCCGTTCGTGGTCGCGGCGTTGCTCAGCGTCATCGTGCTGTTCACCCCGGCGTCAGGTGTGCCCACCGCGCCCCCGGGCACCGACAAGGTGGTGCACTTCGTGCTGTTCGCCCTGCTCATGGGCGCTGGGAGGTACGCGCGACTGCCGTCCGGACCACTGGTCATCGGCCTCTTGGGTTACGCCGCGGTCTCGGAAGTGTTGCAGTGGCTCATCACCGCGCTGAACCGCGGCGGGGACGTCCTGGACGCCCTTGTGGACGTCGCCGGCGTGGGCTTCGGCGCCCTGCTCGCACGATCGACCGCCCGAAAACGTCGTACCCCTCTGGGAGAATAAGAACAGGGGTCCCCTGGCGGGCGACGCCTGCGCAGCCATCACCGCCGCCGGTGCCGCCGGTGCCGCCCGTCGGCGGTGCAAGGCGAGGCAACCGTCGGCGACGCAGGGCGGGGCAACCCGTCGGCGAAGGAAGCCGGTCCAGCCATCAGCGGCGGAAGCCGACCCAGTCCTCCAGCGCCCGCCAGCACCCGTGAGCGGCGGAAGCCGGTGCGGCCCCGTCAGCGTCGGTGAGCGGCGCGAACCAGCCCAGCCCGTGACCGCCGGTGAGTGGCGCAAGCCGACCCCGGGGCCGTCGGCGGCGCAAGCCGAGGCAGCCGTCACGGCGCAAGCAGGCCCGGCCAGCGGCGGCGGTGGTGGCGGAAGCAGCCCGGCCGTCAGCGGCGCAGGCGGAGCGGCCGTCAGCGGCGGAAGCCGATTTCGGTCAGGCCGATGTGGTCGGCGCACCAGTCTACGAGCGGTGTGACCTGGTGCCAGGCTTCGCGGACCCGGTCCAGGCAGCCGGGCTCGTGCAGCACGTCGTCGGGCGGCCACACCTTGGCCACGTAGAGGCGCTTGTGCTTGAGCAGCTCGATCCGGGGGTGTTCCGGGTCCAGGCCGCGCGGCGCCCGCTTGAGCTTGTCCCCGCGCAGCTCCCAGCCGGACTTGGCGAGCTTCGCGAGCAGCTTCTCCAGCGCACGCCCCCGCACGTCGTCAGCCACCGATTCGCGGTAGCGCGCGAGCTGGTCGGACGCCATCGCGAACGACCCACCGGCCACGAACAGCCCTTCGGTCCCGATCTGCACGTAGTGCGCGCCGCCGCCGCGGCCGAGTTCGACCACTCCGCCGCAGTGGTCTTTGTACGGCGTCTTGTCCTTGCTGAACCGCACGTCCCGATAGGGCCGAAAGACCTTTCCCTTGCCGAACTCGGGCTCGAGCACGGCGAGCAACGTCTCCATGGGCGTGCGCACATCGCGCTGGTAGACGTGCTTGTGGTCGTCCCAGTAGGCCTTGGAGTTGTCGGCGACGAGTCCGTCGTAGAAGTCGATGGCGTGTTCGCCGAACCCGGTGAATTCCACGGCGCCCAGCTTACGTTCGTCCATTCGTGGCTCATTCGAACGCTCTATCGCAACGCATCACCGAGCCGTCACGTTCTGTGCATAATCGCCGGGTGGGTAGGAAAACGGCGCTGGCCGGATGGCTGCGCGAGCTCGACGCGGTGGAGATCCGGGACATCTTGGCGCTGCGCAAGGACGCCGCCGATCGCAGGCCCCACTCGCTGCGGGCGCTGGCGGACGAGCTGACCTCGACGGCGTCGCTGCGCGCGGCGGTCGACGGGCTCGACCAGGCGTGCCGGGACGTGCTGGACACCGTGCTGCGGCTGGGTGACGAGGCGGGCGTGGAGGTGCTGGCGGAACGGTTGCGCTGCAACGGGAAGGCGTCGCGGGCGGAGCTGAAGCGGGCGTTGGGCCAGTTGCGCGCGAGGGCGTTGGTGTGGCCGGCGGCCGGGCGGTTGGCGAGCTCGCCGGGGTTGCGGCTGCTGGAGGAAGAACCCGCGCGCCGCATCACGCCCGCGCCGCGCACGCCCCGCCGCGCGCCGCAGAACCGGGGATTCGCGGACCGGGCCGCGATCACGCCCGCGACGTCCACTGTGGACGGGGTGACGCGGCTGGTCGACCTGTGCGACGTCGAGCAGGTGGCGTGCCGCGCGGTGATGGGGTTGCGGGAGCTGAGGCGGCTCGCGGGCGTGCTGCGGTCCGACGAGGGCCGGACCCGGTTGTGGGTGGGGTTGGCCGTCGAGGCGCGGTTGCTCGCGGTGGACGACGGCAGGCTGGTGCCGACGGTCGGCGCGGACGCGTGGCGGGCCGCGTCGCCCGCGGAGCGGTTGACCGCGTTGGCGCGCGCCTGGCCGCGGCTGACGTGGACGCCGGGCAAGCAGCGGCCCGCGTCGGCGGAACCGTCCTCGACGGACTCGGGCGACCGGACCAGGCGCGGCCTGCTGGAGCGGTACGCGCGGTTGGACGAGGACGAGGCGTTCGAGCACCGGCACGAGGTGGTGGCCGAGCTGGTGTGGACGCGGCCCGCCGTGCACGGGCGCGCGGCGACCGAGGCGGCGTTGGTGGAGGCCGAGTCGGTGGGGTTGGTGGCGCTGGGCGCGGCGACCGCGCTGGGCCGGGCGGTGCTGGCGGGCGGGGTGGACGAGGTGGCGGGTCGGTTCGTGCCGCCGGAGGCGGTCACCGCGCACCTGCGGCCGGACCTGAGCGCCGTGGTGGCCGGGCTGCCGTCGCGCGAGCTGAGCGCGGTGCTGGAGCTGGCGGCGGACGGCGCGGCGGGCGGGTGGCGGTTCAGCGGCGCGAGCGTGCGGCGGGCGTTGGACGCGGGGCACGAGCCGGACGCGTTGCTGGCCCGGTTGGCGTCGGTGGCCGAGCACGGCGTGCCGCCGACGTTGGCGCACCTGGTGCGCGAGGTGGCGCGGCAGCACGGGCGGATCACGGTGACGCCGGTGGCGTGCTGCGTGCGCACCGAGGACCCGGTGCTGCTGGGCGAGATCGCCGCGCACCCGTCGTTGGCACCGCTGTCGTTGCAGCCGTTGGGGCCGACGGTGCTGGCGTCGGCGAAGCCCGCGGCGGAGACGTTGGCGTTGCTGCGGGCGGCCGGTTACGCGCCGACGACGGCCACGGTGGACGGCATGGCCGTGGTGGAGCGGGTGCCGCGACGGCGCGTCGAGCCGCCGCCGGTGCGCGCGGCGACGGGCGGGTGGCGCACGCCGTTGACCGGGCACGAGGTGGCGAAGCTGGCGGCGGCGCTGGTGGAGCGGGAGCGGCCGAGGCCGCAGTTCGTGCTGCCGCCGGTGGAGTCGCAGCGGATCGGCACGGTGCGGCTGCTGCGCGACCAGTCGCTGGTGCTGCGCGATTCGGAGGTCGTGCTGCTGGCGGACGCGCTGGTCAGCCGCACGTCCGTGGAGATCGCGGTGGCGAACGGCCCGCGGAGCACGGTGAAGCACGTGATCACCCCCGTCGACCACGCGGCGGGCAACCTCAAGGCCAACTGCGCCCCGCGCGGCGAGCACCGCGAGTTCCTGGTCAGCCGCATCCGCTCGGTGCGCGCGGTGACCGGCGTCTGACCGGCGGGCCCGACCCGGCCCTCTTCGGGTCGGGGCAGCGTGCGTCAGGGCAACCGTCCCTGGACCGCCGGCCACTCCCGCACCTCGTGCCGGAGGTGATCGTCGCGGATGCGGTCGACCAGGTTGCCGAGCCGGCGGACGAGGGTCCGCACCTCGCGCAGCTCCCGGATCTCCTCGATCGGGCGGTCGGTCCGGTTCTCCGCCATCCGGAGGGCCTCCTCGCGGGACAGCCGGATGTTGCCCAGGTTGCGCCTCGCCGCACCGTCGGGGGTCAGCTCGGGCGGCACGTCGGCGAGTTCCGGGTACTCACTGACGGCGGAGGCGAGCATGGCCAAGCGGTTGGGCGACCTCCTGCCCGCTCACGTCCCCGAAACGGGTCGTCAGGCCGTTCAACGGCTGGATGATCGACAGCCACCAGTTCGTCCGGTGCTCGCCGTCGGGCTGCGACTCCACCAGCCAACGCCGCCGTTCCTCGTCGTCCCACGCCAGGAGCTGCCCGAACGTGATCCCGAACGACCGTAACGTGTCGTTGTCCGGAATCCCGCTGCCCATTCGCATCCTCTCCGAAGAAAGCAAAAGGCCGCCCCGACGTCATTGTCGGGGCGGCCGGGTACCCAGCGAACGGCGGGTCTAAGGGGTCACACCACGGCCAGCGGCAGCATGTTGGGGATCACCGGTGACGGCAGGTCGGACGAGCCGGTCAGGTAGCGGTCCACCGCGTTGGCCACCGAGCGGCCCTCGGCGATCGCCCACACGACCAGCGAAGCGCCCCGGTGCGCGTCACCGCAGACGAACACGCCGGGCGACTGGGTCTGCCAGTCCGAGCCGCACGAGATCGTGCCGCGCGAGGTGAGCTGGATGCCCAGCCCGTCCAGCAGCGGCATGTGCTCGACGCCCTCGAAGCCGATCGCCAGCAGCACCAGGTCCGCCGGCAGCAGCTCGACCTCCTCGGACGTCGGCACGACCTGGCGGCGGCCGGAGGCGTCCTTCTCCACCCGCACCTTGCGCAGCTGGATCTGGCGCACGTGCCCGTCCTCGTCGCCGACGAACTTCTCCACCGCGACCGCGAACTTCCGCTCGCCCGCCTCCTCGTGCGCGGGGTAGGTGCGCAGGATCCACGGCCACACCGGCCACGGCGAGCGGGCGTCGTCCCGAGTGGACGGTGGCATCGGGTACTGGTCCAGCTGCAGCACGGAAGCCGCGCCCTGCCGGGACGCCGTGCCGTAGCAGTCGGCGCCGGTGTCGCCGCCGCCGATGATCACGACGTGCTTGCCGGCCGCGTCGATCGCCGGCGGGCCGTCGCCCTCGCACGCGCGGTTGGCGGGCACCAGGTGCTCCATCGCCAAGTGGATGCCCCGCAACGAACGGCCGGGCGTCGTCGTGTCGTCACGACCGCGCAGCGCGCCCACGGCGAGCACCACCGCGTCGAACTTCGACCGCAGCTCCTCGACGGTCAGGTCGACGCCGACCTCGCAGCCGGTGACGAACTTCGTGCCCTCCTTGCGCAGCTGCGCGAGCCGCCGGTCGAGGACCTTCTTCTCCATCTTGAACTCGGGGATGCCGTAGCGGAGCAGCCCGCCGAGCCGGTCGTCCCGCTCGAACACGGTGACCTCGTGGCCCGCCCGCGTGAGCTGCTGCGCCGCCGCCAACCCGGCCGGGCCGGACCCGACCACCGCGACCGCCTTGCCCGACGACACCTGTGCCTGCGTGGGCCCCACGAGCCCCTGGTCCCAGGACACGTCGGCGATCGCCTGCTCGACCCGCTTGATCGCGACCGCGCCGCCCGCGTCGTGGCTGATCGACAGCACGCACGCCGCCTCGCACGGCGCGGGGCACAACCGGCCGGTGAACTCCGGGAAGTTGTTCGTCGCGTGCAGCCGGTCCGACGCCGACTCCCAGTCGCCCCGGCGCACCAGGTCGTTCCACTCGGGGATCAGGTTGCCCAGCGGGCACCCGGCCGACCCGGAGTGGCAGAACGGGATGCCGCAGTCCATGCACCGCGTCGCCTGCGTGCGCACCTCCGCGTCGCGCTGCTCGGCGGGGACGTCGAGGTACACCTCGTCCCAGTCGCTCAGCCGCTCGGCGGCGGGCCGCTTCTTCGGCTCGGAGCGGGAGTGCTTGAGGAAACCGTACGGGTCAGCCACGGGAGGCCTCCATGATCGCCTGGTCGACGTCCCTGCCTTCCGCGCGGGCGAGCCTCATCGCTTCGAGCACGCGCTGGTAGTCACCGGGCATGACCTTGGTGAACGACGCGGAACGCCGGGGCCAGTCGCCGAGCAGCGACGCGGCCACCGCCGAACCGGTGAGCTGGTGGTGGCGTTCCACCACTTCGCGCAGCCAGCGCAGGTCTTCCGCACCGGGCCGCTGCAACTCGACCATGGCGGTGTTGACCGCCGCCGGGTCGAGCTCCAGCACGTACGCGATGCCGCCGGACATGCCCGCGGCGAGGTTGCGGCCGGTCGGCCCGAGCACCACGGCCCGGCCGCCGGTCATGTACTCGAACGCGTGGTCGCCCACGCCCTCGGCCACGGCCAGCGCGCCCGAGTTGCGCACGCAGAACCGCTCGCCGACCCGTCCGCGCAGGAAGATCTCGCCGGACGTGGCGCCGTAGCCGATCACGTTGCCCGCGATGACCTGCTGCTCGGCCGCGAACGGCGCGTCGGGGTGCGGCCGCACGACGATCCGGCCGCCGGACAGGCCCTTGCCGACGTAGTCGTTGGCGTCGCCGATCATCTCCAGCGTGACGCCGCGCGGGATGAACGCGCCCAGCGACTGGCCGGCCGAGCCGGTGAACGTCACGTGGATCGTGTCGTCGGGCAGGCCGTCGCCGCCGAACCGGCGCGTGACCTCCGCGCCGAGCAGCGTGCCGACGGTCCGGTTGACGTTGCGCAGCGGCAGTTCCAGCCGCACCGGGCGGGCGTCGTTGAGCGCCGCGTCGGCGAGCTGGAGCAGCGTGCGGTCCAATGCCTGCGCCAGGCCGTGGTCCTGCTCGCGGACCTTGCGCTTGGCCGTGCGGTAGGGCGTCTCGGGCACCTCGAACACCGGCGTCAGGTCCAGCCCGGCCGCCTTCCAGTGCTCGACGGCCTCGTCGGTCTTGAGCAGCTCGGCGTGGCCGACGGCCTCGTCGATCGTGCGGAAACCGAGCGACGCCAGCAGTTCCCGGACTTCCTGGGCGATGAAGTGGAAGAAGTTCACCACGTGGTCGGCCTGGCCCGTGAAGCGCTTGCGCAGCTCCGGGTTCTGCGTGGCGATGCCGACCGGGCAGGTGTCGAGGTGGCAGACGCGCATCATCACGCAGCCCTCGACGATGAGCGGCGCGGTCGCGAAGCCGAACTCCTCCGCGCCGAGCAGCGCGGCCACCACCACGTCGCGGCCGGTGCGCATCGCGCCGTCGACCTGCACGGTGATCCGGTCCCGCAAACCGTTGAGCAGCAACGTCTGCTGGGTCTCGGCGAGGCCGATCTCCCACGGCGTGCCCGCGTGCTTGAGCGAGTTCAGCGGCGACGCGCCGGTGCCGCCGTCGTGGCCGGAGATCAGCACCACGTCCGCGTGCGCCTTCGCCACGCCCGCCGCGACCGTGCCGACGCCGACCTCGCTGACCAGCTTCACATGCACGCGGGCCTGCTCGTTGGCGTTCTTCAGGTCGTGGATCAGCTGCGCCAGGTCCTCGATCGAGTAGATGTCGTGGTGCGGCGGCGGGGAGATCAGGCCCACGCCCGGCGTGGAGTGCCGGGTCCGCGCGATCCACGGGTACACCTTGTAACCGGGCAGCTGGCCGCCCTCGCCCGGCTTCGCGCCCTGCGCCATCTTGATCTGGATGTCGCTGGCGTTGACCAGGTACTCGGAGGTGACGCCGAACCGGCCGGACGCGACCTGCTTGACCGCGCTGCGCCGCTCCGGGTCGTACAGGCGCTCGGGGTCCTCGCCGCCCTCGCCGCTGTTGGACCGGCCGCCGAGCCGGTTCATCGCGATGGCCAGCGTCTCGTGCGCCTCGGCCGAGATCGACCCGTAGGACATGGCGCCGGTGTTGAACCGCTTGACGATCGAGGAGACCGGCTCGACCTCGTCGATCGGGACCGGCGTGCGGCCGGCGGCGTCGAACGAGAACAGGCCGCGCAGCGTGCCGCCCTGCCGGGACAGCCGCTCCACCTCGTCGGTGTAGCGCTTGTACACGTCCTGCTTGCCGGTCTTGGTGGCGTGCTGGAGCAGGAAGACCGTCTCGGGCGTGAACAGGTGCAGCTCGCCCTCGCGGCGGTAGGCGTACTCGCCGCCGACCTCGAGCCTGCGGTGCACGCGGTCGGTCGGGTTGTCCGGGTGCGCGCGGCGGTGGCGCAGCGCCACCTCCTCCGCCAGCACGTCCAGGCCCGCGCCGCCGAGCTTCGACACCGTGCCGGTGAAGTACTCGCCCAGCAGTTCCTCGGACAGGCCGACGGCCTCGAACACCTGCGCCGCCGTGTACGCGCCTACGGTCGAGATGCCCATCTTCGACATGATCTTCAACGTGCCCTTGACCAGCGCGGTCACGTAGTTCCGCACGGCCTTGCGCGGCTCGATGCCGGTCACCGCGCCGGTGCTGATCATGTCTTCGATCGTCTCGAACGCCAGGTACGGGTTCACCGCGGCGGCGCCGTAGCTCAGCAGCGCGGCGATGTGGTGCACCTCGCGGGCGTCACCGGTCTCCACGACCAGCGCCACGCGCAGCCGCTCCTTGGTGCGCACCAGGTGGTGGTGCACCGCGGAGACCAGCAGCAGCGACGGGATCGGCGCCATCCGGTGGTCGGAGTCGCGGTCGGACAGCACGAGCGTGCGGGCGCCGTTCGCGATCGCCTCGGACGCCTCGCGGCGCACCCGCTCGATCGCCGCCGCCAGCGCCGCGCCACCACCGTCCACTTCGTACAGTCCGGACAGGACGGTGCACGCGAAGCCCGGCAGGTCGCCGTCGTCGTTGATGTGGATGAGCTTGGCCAGCTCGTCGTTGTCGATCACCGGGTAGGTCAGCTTGATGTGCCGGCAGCTGACCGGGCCGGGCTCCAGCAGGTTCTGCTCCGGGCCCATCACCCGCGACACGCTGGTGACGATCTCCTCGCGGATCGCGTCCAGCGGCGGGTTCGTGACCTGGGCGAAGTTCTGCACGAAGTAGTCGTAGAGCAGCCGGGAGCGCTGCGACAGCGCCGCGACCGGCGTGTCGGTGCCCATCGAGCCGAGCGGCTCCGCGCCGTTGGTGGACATCGGGGCGAGCAGGATCCGCAGCTCTTCCTCGGTGTAGCCGAACGTCAGCTGCCGCCGCACCACGGACTCGTGGCTCTGCACCACGTGCTCGCGGTCGGCCAGGTCGGCCAGCTCCAGCAGGCCCGCGTGCAGCCACTCGTCGTAGGGCAGCTCGTCGGCCAGCTTCGACTTGACCTCGTCGTCCTCGACCAGGCGACCCTCGACCGTGTCGACCAGGAACATCTTCCCGGGCTGCAACCGGCCCTTGGCCACGACCTGGTCCGCGGGCACGTCCAGCACACCGGTCTCCGAGGCCAGCACCACGCGGCCGTCGGCGGTCTGCCACCAGCGGGCCGGGCGCAGGCCGTTGCGGTCGAGCACCGCGCCGACCAGCGAGCCGTCGGTGAACGTCACGCACGCCGGGCCGTCCCACGGCTCCATCAGGCTCGCGTGGAACTCGTAGAACGCGCGGCGCTTGGGGTCCATCGAGGTGTGGTTCTCCCACGCCTCCGGGATCATCATCAGCACCGCGTGCGGCAGGCTCCGGCCGCCCAGGTGCAGCAGCTCCAGCACCTCGTCGAAGCTCGCCGAGTCCGAGCCCTCCGGGTGGCAGATCGGGAACAGCCTGGTCAGGTCGCCCGGGATCAGGTCGGAGGCCAGCAGCGCCTCGCGGGCCCGCATCCGGTTGCGGTTGCCGCGGACCGTGTTGATCTCACCGTTGTGGGCGACGTACCGGAACGGGTGCGCCAGCGGCCACGACGGGAACGTGTTGGTGGAGAAGCGGGAGTGGACCAGGGCGATCGCGCTGGCCAGCCGCTCGTCGCGCAGGTCGGGGAAGAACGCGGGCAGCTGGCCCGTGGTCAGCATGCCCTTGTAGACGATCGTCCGGGACGACAGCGACGGGAAGTACGTGCCGACGTCCGCCGCCGCGCTCTCGTGCTCCACCCGCTTGCGCAGGGCGAACGTGAGGCGGTCCAGGGCGACGTCGCGCCGGTCGGTCTCGCCCTTGACGAGCAGCATCGCGAAGTGCGGCATCACCGACCGGGCGGTCGGGCCAACGCCGGCGTGCTCGGGCGCGGTCGGCACGTCGCGCCAGCCCAGGACCACCAGGCCCTCTTCGGCGGCGATGCGCTCGGTCAGCTCGACGGCCTTGGCGCGCGGCTCCTCGTCGGCGGGCAGGAACGCGATGCCCGCCGCGTACGCGCCCGGCTCCGGCAGCTCGAAGTCCAGCACCTGCCGCAGGAACGCGTCCGGCAGTTGCAGGAGGATCCCGGCGCCGTCGCCGCTGGTCGGCTCGGCGCCCGCGGCGCCCCGGTGCTCCAGGTTGGCCAGCGCGGTGAGCGCGTCGACGACGATGTCGTGCGAGCGCCGGCCCTTGATGTCGGCGACCATCGCCACACCGCAAGCGTCACGTTCCGCGGCGGGGTCGTAGAGCCCCTGCGGGGACGGGATGGCGGAGAAGATCACTGCGCAGACCTCCTTCGTCGTCCTTGGTGAAAGAACGAGTCCTCGTGTCCAGGTCCTGGAATCCGGGTGCTGGGCACGGGACGACGATGGCCCGCGTGTTGACGAGACTTTAACAGTCGCGAAACGGATCCACACCATCCTTCGGGTGATCTTCGTCGGCGACTGGTAACGATTCGGCCGGTCCGAGCGATACCTCGGCCGGCCTTGTTACGCGTTGTTAAGCATAACGGAGCGACCGCCCTCGCGCGCGCTGGTGAGAGCCGGCCGACACTTCCCCCGCCGCCGCGATCCCGGGTGAACTCGCAGGTGAGCCCCCGTGCCGCCGCCTCGTGGGCGACGACCGGGGCTCACCCGCGCGTCTCAGCGGGTGCCGGCGCCCACCGGTTCACGCTCCGTGACGTCGTCGTCACCGTGCTGCTGTTCCATCAGGGCGTCCACGTCCACCTGCCCGGGGTTGTCCATCACCTCGCGCAACCGGTCGCGGTCCAACTGGCCCTGCCACCGCGCCACCACGAGGGTGCCGACGCCGTTGCCGATGACGTTCGTGATCGCCCGCGCCTCGGACATGAACCGGTCGATGCCCACGATCAGCGCGATGCCGACCGCCGGGATCGCGCTGTTGCCCTCGAACGCGCTCAGCGACGCCGCCAGCGTGACCAGGCCGGCGCCCGTGACGCCCGCCGCACCCTTGCTGGCCAGCAGCATGAACAGCAGCAGCCCGACCTGCGTGCCCAGGCCCACGTCCGTGCCCGTCGCCTGGGCGATGAAGATCGCGCCCATGGTCAGGTAGATGCACGTGCCGTCCAGGTTGAACGAGTAGCCGGTCGGGATCGTGAGGCCCACCACCGACTTGTCCGCGCCCGCCGCCTCCAGCTTCACCAGCATGCGCGGCAGCACCGTCTCCGACGAGGACGTGCCGAGCACGATCAGCAGCTCGTCCTTGATGTACCGGAGGAACTTGAAGATCGAGAACCCGGCGTACAGCGCCACGCCGCCCAGCACCACCAGGATGAACAGCAGGCACGTCGCGTAGAACGAGCCCATCAGCCACGCCAGCTTGCCCAGGATCGAGCCGCCGAACTTGCCGATCGTGTAGGCGATGCCGCCGAACGCGCCGATCGGCGCCGCGTACATGACGATCTTGATGACGCCGAACATCACCTTGGCCGTGGTGTCCAACGCGGACACGACCTTCTCGCCGCGCTTGCCCATGCCCGCCACGGCCACCGCGACCAGGATCGCGACCACCAGCACCTGGATCAGCTGGCCGTCGGTGAACGCGCCGAGGAACGACTTCGGCACCAGGCCCAGGATGAAGCCCGTCACACCGGTCTCGGCGGTCTTGGCGTCGGCGAGCGTCTTCTCCGCCGCGCCGTCGTTGATCGGGATGGACGCGCCGTGGTGGCCCGGCTGCACCAGGTTGACCACGATCAGGCCGATCGCCAGCGCCACCGTCGTCATCGCGGTGAAGTACAGGATGGTCCGCAGCGCCAGGCCGCCCGCCTTGGCGAGGTTGCCGAGGCCCGCGATGCCGACCACGACCGTGCAGAAGATCGTCGGTGCGATGACCACCTTGACCAGCGCGATGAAGAAGTCGGCCATCCACTTCATGCCCGACGCCTGCGCCGGGAAGGCGTACCCGACGATCACGCCGAGCACGATCGACACCAGCACCCAGAAGTAGAGGTGCTTGTAGATCGGTTTGCGCTCACGTGCCTGCGCGCTGACCACGTCTCCTCCAAGGGGACCATCGCCTGCCGGCGGGAAGGGGGTTGGTTGGTGATCCTGAGCACAGGGCGCGACCACGACAAGGAGCCCGCCGGAAACTTCAGATCCCTCTGACGTAACACTCCGTTCACCCGGTCGTGCGGGGTTACGCTGCTGGTCGTGCGGGTGTCCCGGCGTTCGGTGCTGCGAGCCGCCCTGGTGGCGGGCGTGCCGGCGTGGCTGTCGGCGTGCACGTCGAGCAGCCCGCCCGCCCTCGACGAGCTGGTGCTCGCGACCGGGCCGGACGGCGCGGTGTTCCGCGAGATCGGCGGCGCGCTGGCGGCGGCGCTGGCCGACGAGCTGCCCGCGACCCGGGTGGTGGAGCGCCACACCGGTGCGTCGGTGGAGAACGTCCGCCTGCTCCGCGAGGGCGAGGTCCACCTTGGACTGTCCTCTTTGGATCCGCTGGTGGCGGGTGCGTTGCTCAGCGCCGAGGACCCGGGCGGGATCAGCGCGGTGGGGCGGCTCTACGACAGCTTCATGCAGATCGCCGTGCCCGCCGACTCGCCGTTGCGGACGTTGTCGGACCTGGCCGGGCGGACGGTGTCGTTCGGGCCTTCGGAGTCGGGGACGGAGTTCACCGCGACCCGGCTGCTGTCGTTGCTGGGGATCGAGGTGGACGCGCGCCGGATGGCGCACGCCGACGCGGCTGAGGAGCTGACGAAGGGCTCGTTGGACGCGTTCCTCGCGCTGACCGGCATCCCGACCCCGGCGATCGCCGACACGCTCGACGCGTTCCCGCTGCGCCTGCTCGACCTGCCCGCCGAGGCGGAACGCCTGGCCGAGGCCTACCCGGGCCCGTACGTGCCGGCCACCATCCCGGCCACGACCTACGGCAACCTCGGGCCGTGCCGCACGTTCGCCGTGCCGAACCTGCTGCTGGCGCGGACGTCGTTGGACGAGGACGTGGTCGAGGTCGTGACGCGGACCGTGTTCACGCAATCGGCCCGGATCGCCGCCGGCCACCCGGAAGCCAGCCGGATCAACGTGAGAACAGGAATCTCCACTGGTCAGGTCCCACTGCACAAGGGCGCCGAGCGCTGGTTCCGAGCGACGAAGCGCTGACCAGCCCATACTGCATGCTGTTGCCGATGGCCGAGGATGCCCCCAGCTCCCTCTGATCACCCAATGGAGCGAACCGGGCGTCAATGGAGAAACTTTCGGCACACCATTGACGTTGCCGGGATAGAAGGAGGCGGCACCCACGGCGAGCGTCAGCGGACCAGGCCGACGGTGAGGCGAACGCCAGGGAGACGGTCGGGCAGCAGACAGGCCACCACCTGGGCACAGGGGCGCGTTCAGGGGCACACGGGGCGGACGCGATCACGCACCCGCCACTGCGCGGGCGAACAGGCACCGGGCGGGCGCGCCAGGCGGGCGGGCGGCACCGGGCGGGCGGCGCGCGGGCACGGGCAGACGCGGGCACGGGCACGGGCACGGGCACGGGCACGGGCACGGGCACGGGCAGACGCTGTCACGCACCGAGCAGGCACCGGGCAGTGGCGAATAAGCACCACGCGGCCGGGCGGGTACGCGGGCGGGCAGGCGGTCCGGCGCCAACAGGCAGCACCAGGCGACGGGCTCGGCCCGTCAGGCGGATGGAGGCGGCTGGCGGGTTCGCGCCAGGCACCCGACGCCGCGGGCAGCAACCGGCGCGGACGGAGTTCGCATCAGGGGCCGGCTCGTGCCAGGCGGGATTTGGGGCAGGGATTTGGGGCAGGCGGGGTTGCAGCAGGTGGAGTCTGCGGCAGGCGCGATTTGCGGCAAGCGGGACTTGTGGCAGCAGGCGGTCGCGGCAGGTGGCGGAGCGGGTCAGGTCGCGGGGTGGGTTAGGTCGCGGGGCGGGTCAGGTGGTGGGGCGGGCGCGGAGGCGGATCAGGGCGTCCAGGCCGTGTGGTTCGACGGGGTGGAGGGTTAGTTCGCCGCCGGCCGATTCGATCAGCTCGGCGCAGATGGCGAGTCCCAGGCCGGTGCCCGCGATGTTCTGGTGGCGTGGCGCGCGCCAGAACCGGCTCAGTGCGTCGGCTCGCTCGTCGTCCGTCAGGCCCGTGCCGTCGTCGGTCACGTGCAGTTCCACGCCGCCGTCCGCGGTCCGGCCCCAGACCTTCACGCGGGTGCCGCCGGAGAGGCGGATCGCGTTGCCGACGAGTTCGTCCAGCACGCTGCCGAGGCCACCGGGCGGTTCCAGGGCGCGCAGGCCCGGTGGTACTGCCACCTCCAGGCGCATGTCGCCCGCCAGCGCGCGCCAGCCGGGGGCGTGCGTGGCCAGCAGGGTGTCCACGTCGACCGGTTCGGCGGCGGAGGTGCTGTCGAGACGCGTGGCGGCCAGCAGGGTGTCCAGGACGCGGCCCATCTCCTCGGCCTCGTCCACGGCGATGCGTTGCGCCTCACGACCCGCGGCGTCGGTGACGTGGGGTTCCAGGTTGTCCACGGCCAGGCGGAGGCTGGCCAGCGGGTTGCGGAGTTGGTGGGAGGCGTCCGCCACGAACGCCCGCTGCCGGCGTAGGGCGCGGCCGACCACGTCGACCATCGCGTTGAAGCTCGCGGCGAGTCTGCGCAGCTCAGGGGGCCCGCCGAGGTCGTCCGCACGGGCATCCAGCCGGCCGCCCGCGACGGCGGCGGTCGCCTCGTCCAGGGTGCGGACCGGGCGCAGGACCCAGCGCGACATCGGCCACGCGACCGCCACCACGCCCAGCATCGGCACCAGACCGAGCAGCGCCAGCACGCCCCACTGGCGGAGGATCGCCGACCTGAGGCCGTCGGTCGGGGAGATCGTCACCACGGCGGCCACCACCTCGCTGTCCCGCCCGACCGGCTCGACCACGACGAGGTTCACGCGTTCCCACGGCCACACCGACTGGTCGGTCTCGCCGCGGTACCCGCCGAAGGCCGCGTTCAGGCCCACCTCGACGTGCGGGTCGTCCAGGGCGAACGGGCGGCGTGACGATTCCAGCACCGTGCCGTCGGTGCCGACGAGGGCGGCCGAGATGCCGTAGAGCTGGTCGTACCGGACCAGTTCCTCCCGCAGCGCGGTCAGGCGGTCCGACGCCAGGGCGCTCTCGGCCAGCGACGCGAACCGGCTCGCGTCACCCAGCCGGTCGAGGTAGGTCTCCTGGCTCTCGCGCTGCACGACGGCGAACGCGAGCGGCACGCCGAGGGCCGCGACCAGGGCGACCAGCAGCGGCACGATGAGGACCAGCAGTCGGCGCAGCACGCGGAGGCAACCTCC
Organism: Actinosynnema sp. NPDC002837; assembly: GCF_040295345.1. Taxonomy (NCBI): domain Bacteria; kingdom Bacillati; phylum Actinomycetota; class Actinomycetes; order Pseudonocardiales; family Pseudonocardiaceae; genus Actinosynnema; species Actinosynnema sp. NPDC002837. Next base: position 122,276 of record NZ_JBEOVG010000002.1, on the reverse strand, counting down.
CGTGGGTGACGTGCGTCATGTTGGCTGCGGGCTGTTCCGGCCCGACGAAGGGGGAATCAGCATGCTACGCAAGGTTGCGTTGTTAATCGCGGCGATGACGGCGCTCGCGGTGGTCGCGCCGGTGACCGCGTCCGCGGCGCCCACGGCCTGCACGCCCGTCGACTGGGGTTCGGGGCCGAAGGTCGCGTCCCAGACCACGACCGGGCTGCTGGCGAACATCCGGGCCGGTCAGCAGGAGTGCTACGACCGGCTGGTGTTCGACTTCGCCGGCGGCGAGAACGACGGCTACACCGTGCAGTACGTGCCCGAGGTGACCCACGAGGGGTCGGGCAAGCCAGTGCCGTTGCGCGGCGCGGGCAAGCTGCAGATCACGGTGAACTCGCCGTCCTACGACCAGGACGGCAACCCGACCTACACCTACCCGAACGGGTCCGAACTGGTGGACGTCACGGGCTACCAGACGTTCCGCCAGGTCGCGTGGGCCGGGTCGTTCGAGGGGCAGACGACGGTCGGTCTGGGAGTGCGCGCCCTGCTCCCGTTCCGGGTGTTCACGCTCCCCGGCCGGGTCGTGGTGGACGTCGCCCACGTGTGGTGACCACCGGTCAGGTGTGGGCTGCCACCCGGTAGCCCACACCGCGGATCGTCTCGATGCGCAACGCGTCGCCGAGCTTGCCGCGCAGAGCGGCGATGTGGGTGTCCAGGGTGCGTGACGGCGCCTCCCAGTGCGCCTGCCACACCTGGTCCACGATCAGGTCGCGGCTGACGACGGTGCCCGCGCGGCCGACGAGCAGGGCGAGCAGGTCGAACTCCTTGCGGGTCAGCGGCACCGGTTCGCCGTTGATCCTGGCCTCGCGGCCGGCCGGGTCCAGGGTGAGCGGGCCGAGGGTGATCTCGTGCTCGCGGGCGGCGGCACGGGCCGCGCGGGTGCGGCGGAGGACGGCTTCGATGCGGGCCAGCAGCTCGGCGGTGCCGAACGGCTTCACCACGTAGTCGTCCGCGCCCAGCCGCAGGCCGAGCACCCGTTCCCGCTCCTCGCCGCGCGCGGTGACGGTGATGATCGCGGTGCCGGTGCGGTGGCGGAGTTCGCGCAGCACGTCGAGGCCGTCGCCGTCGGGCAGGCCGAGGTCGAGCAGCACGACGTCCGCCGGTGGCGCGGTGAGCGCCGCGGCGGCCGTGCCCACCCGGTGCACCTCGTAGCCCGCGTGCCGCAGCGCCGTGAGCAGTCCTCGCGCCACCCGGTCGTCATCTTCGACGACGAGGATGCGCACGGCGGCCTACTGCTCCGGCTTGTCGCCGGTGTCCGCGGGCTTGTCGGACGCGGCCTTCGTGTCGGGGACCGTCGTCTCCTCGGCGTCCGCCGCCGGCTTGTCCTCGTCCGTGCTCGCGTAGCCGGACTCGGGCGGTTCGGCGGCGGCGGGCTCCTCGCGCACGATGACCTCGCGGTCGCCCTTCTTCCCGGCGAGCACGAAGTAGACGACCGCGCCGAGGAACACCACGACCGAGGTGATGACGTTGATCCGCAGCCCGAACACCTGGGTGGCGGGGTCGGTACGCATCTGCTCGATCCAGAACCGGCCGGCCGTGTAGCCCGCGACGTACAGCGCGAACACCCGGCCGTGGCCGAGCCGGAACTTCCGGTCCGCCCACACGATGATCAGCACGACGCCGAGGCTCCACAGCATCTCGTAGAGGAACGTCGGGTGCACGATCTCGATCGGCGTGTTGTCCACCGCCACGCCGCCGAGGTCGTCCTCGAAGCCGGTCGCCGGGTCTTCCCGCCGGTAGATCTCCAGACCCCACGGCAGCGTGGTGGGACCGCCGTAGAGCTCCTGGTTGAAGTAGTTGCCGAGGCGGCCGACGGCCTGCGCGGCGAGGATGCCGGGCGCGAGCGCGTCCGCCATCGCGGGCAGCGGGATGCCCTTGCGGCGGCACGCGATCCACGCGCCGACGCCGCCGAGCGCGATGGCGCCCCAGATGCCGAGGCCGCCGTTCCAGATGGCCAGGGCTTCGAGCGGGTTGCGGCCCTCCCCGAAGTACTTGTCGTTGTCCGTCGCCACGTGGTAGAGCCGACCGCCGATCAGGCCGAACGGCACCGCGAAGACCGCGATGTCGGTGACCTCGCCCTTCAGGCCGCCGCGTGCCACCCAGCGGCGCTCACCCCACCAGATGGCCAGGATGATGCCGAGGATGATGCACAGCGCGTAGGCGCGGATCGGGATCGGTCCCAGTTGCCACACGCCCTGGTCGGGGCTGGGGATCGTCGCGAGGTAAGTCGTCACCACGGCCACCACCGTAGTGGGTGCGGCCATCCGTCCTACGGCGACAGCTCGATTGTTACCGGGAAGGGTCGTTCGAGCTTCAGCACGCCGCCCTCGCTGCGCGCCGCCTCCACGTACTCCCCTGCCCGCAACTCGAACATCGTCGCGGTGACGTCGCCGCCTTCCGGATCCACGACCAGGTAGAACGGAATACCGGCATCGGCGTAGAGCTTCCGCTTCAGCACCAGGTCGTTGACCCGGTTACTGGGTGACAGCACCTCCCCTGCCACTACCAGGTGCGCCGCCGGGAGAAGCAAGCCCTCTTCACCTGCCACGTTGACGGTGAAGTCCGGAATGAGCATCCGAGTGCCGGAAATCTCGAGGTTGAGTCCTGGGAGTGCCTCCAAGCCCGGCGGGCAGGCAGCGTCGAAAGCCGTGGCGATGCGGAAGAGCAAGCGCTGGTGGCGGAGGTTGCCGATCGGGCTCATGATCAGCGACCCGTCGACGAGTTCGACCCGCTGCGACGAGTCCTCCGGGAGCGCCATGACTTCGTCCAGCGTCCAGGGTCCGTCGTGTGCCAGCAGTGGGTGGGAGTACTCGTAGTCGGCGAGTGTCGATCCGTGGTCCGCCGGCAGAGCCATGCGACATCACCTCCGGTGGCAGCCCGACGCACGCCAGTGTCGCACGTCGGGTTGTGGATGAGCTTGATCACGAGCCCAGGATGCCGACGCGCACTGACAATTCCGACGCCCAAAAGACGCCGAATGGATTAGTTCACTCGAACGTGCGTGCTAGACGGCCGCTGCCGCTTGGCGCACCCCGCCGGCCAACTCCTCGGTCAACGCCGCCACGGTGTCGTCCTGCACGGCCGACACGAACGCCGAGCCCACGATGACCCCGTCCGCGAACGCCGCCAGCTCCGCCGCCTGAGCGCCGTTGCGCACGCCCAACCCGACCCCGATCGGCATGTCCGTGTGCTCACGCACCCGCTTGACCAGCGCCGGAGCCGCCGACGACACCACGTCGCGCGCACCCGTCACGCCCATCACGGACGTCGCGTACAAGAACCCGCGCGACGACCGCGCCGTCAGCGAGATCCGCTCCTCCGTGGACGACGGCGCCACCAGGAAGATCCGGTCCAGGTCGTGGGCGTCCGTCGCCTCGATCCACGAAGCGCCCTCGTCCGGCACGAGGTCGGGCGTGATGACGCCGAGCCCGCCTGCCGACGCCAGGTCGCGGGCGAACCGGTCCACCCCGTAGGCCAGCACCGGGTTCCAGTACGTCATCACGACCGCACGCCCACCGGCCGCCGCCACCGACTCGACCACGCCGAACAGGTCACGCACCCGGAACCCGCCGCGCAACGCCTGCTCGGCCGCACGTTGGATGGTGACGCCGTCCATCACGGGATCGGAGAACGGCAGACCGACCTCCACCAGGTCGCACCCGGACGACACCATCGTCCGCAGCACGTCCTTCGAGCCCTCGAGCGTGGGGTACCCGGCGGGCAGGTACCCGATCAGGGCCGCCCGCGACTCCGCCCGACAAGCCGAGAAAACCGGATCAAGCCTGCTCACGACTCCACCCCCAGCCCGAACCACTTGATCGCGGTGTCCATGTCCTTGTCGCCGCGCCCGGACAGGTTGACCAGGATCAGCCCGTCCGGCCCCAGCTCGCGGCCGAGCACCAGCGCGCCGGCCAGGGCGTGCGCCGACTCGACCGCCGGGATGATGCCCTCCTCCCGCGACAGCAGCGCGAACGCCTCCATCGCCTGGGCGTCGGTCACCGGCCGGTACTCGGCCCGCCCGCTGTCCTTCAGGAACGCGTGCTCGGGGCCGACGCCGGGGTAGTCCAGACCGGCCGAGATGGAGTGCGCCTCGGCGATCTGCCCGTCTTCGTCCTGCAGCACGTACGACATGGCCCCGTGCAGCGACCCGGGCGTGCCCGCGGTCAACGTCGCGCCGTGCCGGGCGGTCTCGATGCCGTCGCCGCCGGGCTCCAGGCCGACCAGCCGCACGGACGGGTCGTCGATGAAGCCGTGGAAGATGCCGATGGCGTTGGACCCGCCGCCGACGCACGCGGCCACCACGTCGGGCAGCCGGCCCGCCTTGTCCAGGATCTGCTCGCGCGCCTCGATGCCGATGATCCGGTGGAAGTCGCGCACGAGCACCGGGAACGGGTGCGGCCCGGCGGCCGTGCCGAGCAGGTAGTGCGTGTCGTCGACGTTGGCGACCCAGTCGCGCAGCGCCTCGTTGATGGCGTCCTTCAACGTGCGCGAGCCGGTCTTCACCGGGACGACCTTCGCGCCGAGCAGCCGCATCCGGGCCACGTTGAGCGCCTGCCGCTCGGTGTCGACCTCGCCCATGTAGACGACGCAGTCCAGGCCCATCAGGGCGCAGGCGGTGGCCGTGGCCACGCCGTGCTGGCCGGCGCCGGTCTCGGCGATGACCCGCTTCTTGCCCATCCGCTTGGTCAGCAGCGCCTGGCCCAGCACGTTGTTGATCTTGTGCGAGCCGGTGTGGTTGAGGTCCTCGCGCTTGAGGAAGATCCGCGCGCCGCCCGCGTGGGCGGCGAACTTCGGCGCCTCCGTGAGCAGCGACGGCCGTCCGGCGAAGTCGCGCAGCAGGCGCGCGAACTCGTCGAGGAACTCGGGGTCGACCCGCGCCTTCTCGTAGAAGGCGGCGAGCTCGTCCACCGCGGCGATGAGCGCTTCCGGCATGAACCGGCCGCCCCACGGCCCGAAGTGGCCCCGCTCATCCGGGTCGTGGGGTGTCGGAGCCAACTGGCCGCGCGCCATGCGCTCTCCTCCTACGGGTCTTACCGGCTCGGCCGGGGACAGGCGGGGTGCGACCCCGCCGTCACCAGCTTGTTCACCGCGACCTTGGGGTCGCCGCTCGTCACCAGGCTCTCGCCGACCAGCACCGCGTCGGCGCCCGCGCCCGCGTACGCCATCAGGTCGCCCGGTCCGGTGACGCCGGACTCGGCGATCTTGATGGTGTCGAAGGGCAGGCCGGGCGCGATCCGCCCGAACACGTCCTTGTCCACTTCCAGGGTGTGCAGGTTGCGCGCGTTCACGCCGATGACGCTCGCACCCGCCTCCAGCGCGCGGTCGGCCTCCTCGGCCGTGTGCACCTCGACCAGGGCCGTCATGCCGAGCGACTCCACCCGGTCGAGCAGCGACACCAGCGCGTTCTGCTCCAGCGCCGCCACGATCAGCAGCACCAGGTCCGCGCCGTGCAGGCGCGCCTCGTGCACCTGGTACGGGCTGACGATGAAGTCCTTGCGCAACAGGGGGACGCCCACCGCCGCGCGCACCGCGTCGAAGTCCGCCAGCGACCCGCCGAACCGGCGGCCCTCGGTCAGCACGCTGATCGCCCGCGCGCCGCCGAGCTCGTACTGCGCGGCGAGTTCCGCGGGCTCCGGGATGTCGGCCAGCTGCCCCTTGGACGGGCTGCGCCGCTTGACCTCGGCGATCACGCCGACGCCCGGTCCGCGCAGGATCGACATCACGTCCTGCGGCGGCGGCACCTTCGTCGCCTTCTCCCTGAGCACGTCGAAGGGCAGTGCCGCCTCGCGCTCGGCGAGGTCCTCGCGGACGCCTTCGATGATCGACTCGAGCACGGTCATCCGCGCACCTCGCTCGACTCCGTCAGACCTTCCGGTTCAGTCGCAAGCTCCCGCACGTCATGCTCCCCTTCCCGCCACGAGGATGCTAACCCCGCAGCGAACCCCGTCCGGCCACCGGGGTAGGCCCGTTCGCGCAGTTGACCAGGGCCCTTGCGAGCCGACGTGCGCAAACGTGCGGAGCCGGCGCGTCAGCCGGCCGTCAGCACGAGGTCAGTCCCGGTCCGTGGGATCGTCGCCGCGCTCCAGCGCGTTCCACAGCTCCCGCTCGGGGTCGGTGGTCCGCTTGGCCGCGCCGGGCGTCTGGTAGCCGCCGCCCAAGCGGGGCATGGCCGAACCGCGCACGACGAGCAGCACTCCCGCCGCGACCGCGAGCGCCGCGCCGAGCAGCACGAGACCGCGACCGGTCACCGGCCCCTCGGCGTCCACTCCTTGGAACGCCGCCGCCGCGCCCGCCAGCAGCACCACGACGCCGAGCACGCGCCGCACCCAGCCGCTCAACGCCACCACGGCGGCGATCGCGGCCAGGCACAGCAGCGCCAACGGGGTCAGCGCGGGCACGACGTCGCCGCCCCTTCGGTCCGCCGAAGCGTCCCAGGACAGGGCGGAGGCGCCCCACAACGCCACCGCGGCGAGCAGCAGGAGCGCCACCACGATCCACAGTGGACGCCGGGCCGCGGACCGCTCAGACACGGGCCGGGTCCACCGCCGGGGCCATGGTCTGCGCGGTCGCGATCGCCGAGAGCACGGCGCCTGCCTTGTTCAGGCACTCGTTGTCCTCGGCGACCGGGTCCGAGTCGGCCACGATGCCGCCGCCCGCCTGCACGTACGCCACGCCGTCGCGCACCAGGGCGGTGCGGATGGCGATGGCGGTGTCCGCGTCGCCGGCGAAGTCCAGGTAGCCGACGACACCGCCGTACAGGCCGCGGCGGGTGGGTTCCAGCTCCTCGATCAGCTCCATCGCGCGCGGCTTGGGCGCGCCGGACAGGGTGCCCGCCGGGAAGCACGCCGCGACCGCGTCGAACGCCGTCCGGCCCTCCGCGAGCTCGCCGGTCACCGTGGACACGATGTGCATGACGTGGCTGTACCGCTCGACCTTGAAGAAGTCGACCACGGTCACCGAGCCGGGCTTGCACACCCGGCCCAGGTCGTTGCGGCCCAGGTCGACCAGCATCAGGTGCTCGGCGCGTTCCTTGTGGTCGGCCAGCAGGTCCTTCTCCAGCAGGGCGTCTTCCTCGTCGTCGACGCCCCTCCACCGGGTGCCCGCGATCGGGTGAGTGGTGGCCTTGCCGTCGCGCACCGTCACCAACGACTCCGGGCTGCACCCGACGATGTCGAAGTCGTCCAGCCGCAGCAGGTACATGTACGGGCTCGGGTTGGACGTGCGCAGCACGCGGTAGATGTCGAGCGGGTCGGCGGTGGTGCGCATCTCGAACCGCTGCGACAGCACGACCTGGAACGCCTCACCGGCCCGGATGGCCTCCTTGGCCTTCTCCACGACCGCGTAGTGCTCCTGCTGGGAGCGGCGGCGCACGAACTCCGGCTTGGGCCGGGCGAACACCGCGGCGGTGGGCGGCGCGGGGCTCTGCAGGTCCTGGGTCATCGCGTCGAGCCTGGCCACCGCGTCGTCGTAGGCCGCGTCGACGCGTTCCGGCGAGTCGTCCCAGTTGATGGCGTTGGCGATGAGCGTGACGGTGCCCTCGTGGTGGTCCAGCGCGGCCAGGTCGGTGGCCAGCAGCATCACCAGCTCCGGCACCTTCAGGTCGTCCTCGGCCAGCGACGGCAGCCGCTCCAGCCGCCGCACGGCGTCGTAGCCGATGTAGCCGACCATCCCGCCGGTCAGCGGCGGCAGGCCGGGCAGCGGGTCGGTGCGCAGCACCTCGATGGTCTCGCGCAGCGCCACCAGCGGGTCGCCGCCCTCGGGCAGGCCGACGGGGTGCGGCCCGAGCCAGAACGCCTCGCCGCCGGTCGCGGTCAACGCCCCCGCGCTGCGCGCGCCGACGAACGACCAGCGCGACCAGGAGCGGCCGTTCTCGGCCGACTCGAACAGGAACGTGCCCGGTCGGTCCGCCGCGAGCTTGCGGTACAGCCCGACGGGCGTCTCCGCGTCCGCCAGCAGCCGCCGCACCACCGGGATGACCCGCCGCTGGGCGGCGAGCTCGCGGAACTCCTCGCGCGTCGGGCTGACCTCGCCCAGACCCGCACCTGCACCGATGACGCTCACCATGGGCGACATTGTGCCGGTTGCGCCTATACGGATGTTCGGCCGGGCCCTATTTCAACGCACGTTGAAAAACGGTGGGGCTTACCGCATGATGATGGCGTGAACACCGGCTCGAACCAAACCGAACCCAAGCGCCGCGGTCGACGGGCGGGCGGCGAGGACACCAAGGCCGCGCTGCTGGCCGCCGCGCGCGAGATCTTCGTCGAACGCGGCTACGAGGGCGCCACCGTCCGGTCCATCGCGGCGCGGGCCGGTGTGGACGCGGCCATGGTCAACCACTGGTTCGGCGGCAAGGAAGCCCTGTTCGCCAAGGCCGTGCTCCAGGTGCCGGTCGACATCCACGCGCTGGTCGACCGCATCCTCGACGGCCCGGACGAGGAGATCGGCGAGCGGATCGTGCGCAACTTCCTCGGCATCTGGGACCCCATCGGCGGCGGCCAGTTCGCCGCGATGGTGCGCAGCGTGACGTCGCACGACCAGGTGGCCGACGTGCTGCGCGCCTTCTTCGTGGGCACCCTGCTCAAGCGGGTCGTCGCGCACCTCGACGTGCCGGACGGCGAGCTGCGCGCGACGCTGGTGGCCAGCCAGATCTTCGGCATGGGCATGGTGCGGTACGTGCTCAGGTTCGAGCCGATCGCCTCGGCGGACGTGGAGACGATGGTCAAGGCCATCGCGCCCAACCTCCAGCGCTACCTGACCGGGGACATCGGCTGAGCGGTCAGCCCTCGGGGCCGAGCAGCACGGTGGCGTCGAAGCACGTCGCGTCACCGGTGTGGCAGGCGGCGCCCACCTGGTCCACGACCAGCAGCACCGTGTCGCCGTCGCAGTCCAGCCGCACCTCGTGCACGTGCTGCGCGTGCCCGGACGTCTCGCCCTTCACCCACAGCTGCTGCCGGCTGCGCGAGTAGTACGTGGCGCGGCGGGTGGTGAGCGTGCGGTGCAGGGCCTCGTCGTCCATCCACGCCACCATCAGCACCTCCCCGGTGCCGCGCCGCTGCGCCACGGCGCACACCAGGCCGTCGGCGGTGCGCTTGAGCCGTGAGGCGATGGACGGGTCGAGCGCGCTGGTCAACGCTGTCCTCCGAAGAAGTGGATCCGGGCGGGCTTGGTGTTGAGCATGACCACGCCGAAGACGTGGGCCGCGGACAGCAGGCCGGAGAGCACGCGGAGCCACACCGGCCCCTGGTTGAGCACCGCGAGCAGGTGGATCAGCGCGACCAGGCCGAAGACGAGCGCCGCCGTCAGCCGGGCCGGGCGCAGGCCCGCCACCAGGCCGCCGACCGCGAGCAGCTCCAGCACGGCGACGATCACCGGGAACCTGACCCAGCTCGAGTCGTTCTCGACCTGCCACTGGACCAGGCCCATGAGCACGAACGCCAGGCCGCCGGCCGCGCCGATCAGGGTCGCGAGGAACACCTCGACGGGCGCGTTGCGCGGGTTCGGCATCAGCGCACCACCACGCCCGCGTCGCGCAGGCTCTGCTTCACGTCGCCGATGCGCAGCGTGCCGAAGTGGAACACGCTGGCCGCGAGCACCGCGTCCGCGCCCTCGGCCACGGCCGGCGGGAAGTGCTCCACCGCGCCCGCGCCGCCGCTGGCGATCAACGGCACGTCGACCACCGCGCGGGTGAGCCGGATCAGCTCCAGGTCGAACCCGGCCTTGGTGCCGTCGGCGTCCATCGAGTTCAGCAGGATCTCGCCGACGCCCAGCTCCTGGCCCCGCGCGGCCCACTCGACCGCGTCGATGCCGGTGCCCTTGCGGCCGCCGTGCGTGGTGACCTCGAACCCGGACGGGGTGGGCGGCTCGCCCTCGGGCACGCGCCGCGCGTCCACCGACAGCACGATGCACTGGGCGCCGAACCGGCGGGAGAGCTCGCCGAGCAGCTCGGGCCGGGCGATCGCGGCCGTGTTCACGCTCACCTTGTCCGCGCCCGCCCGCAGCAGCTTGTCCACGTCGTCCGCGGCGCGCACGCCGCCGCCCACCGTGAGCGGGATGAACACCTGCTCCGCCGTGCGGCGGACCACGTCGAAGGTGGTCTCGCGGTCGCTGGAGGACGCCGTCACGTCGAGGAACGTCAGCTCGTCCGCGCCCTCCGCGTCGTAGGCCCGCGCCAGCTCGACCGGGTCGCCCGCGTCGACGAGGTTGGTGAAGTTCACACCCTTCACGACCCTGCCCCGGTCGACGTCCAGGCAGGGGATCACGCGCACCGCGACTGACATGGCCAAAAGCCTACGTGGACGCCCTGAGCGGCCGACTTCCGGTGCCGGAGCGCTCGACTCGGGTGTTCCGGACGCAGGACACGCGCGACCCGGACGCGGGACACGCGGGTCCCAAACGTGGGACGCACGACACCTGAACGTGGGATTCACGGCCGCTGGTGGGCGACGCGGCGGGAAAAGTGTGGTTCACTTGTGGAGGTCGCAAGTTTTGTGTTCGTGTCATCCACGCTCGCGAAACATTGTTTGAGCGTGTGATTCCTCAGGGTCAGCGTTTGGACCGGCCCCAGCGGGTGCGTTCGCCCCGTTGGTAGCTGTATGAGGAGTACAAAGATGGCGCAGGGCACCGTGAAGTGGTTCAACTCGGAGAAGGGCTTCGGCTTCATCTCCCCCGAGGATGGCGGCGCGGACGTGTTCGTGCACTACTCGGAGATCCAGAGCGGCGGCTACCGCAGCCTGGAAGAGAACCAGCGGGTGAGCTTCGATGTCGGCCAGGGCGCCAAGGGCCCCCAGGCGACGAACGTGACGGTCATCTGACCTGGCGTTGCTCGTGAAGAGCCCCGTTCCCCTCGTGGGAGCGGGGCTCTTCCGCATTTCGCGGCTAACGTTGCCGGTCATGGACCTCGCTGCCGGCAAGTACCTCTTGTTGACCACCTTCCGCAAGGACGGCACCGCCGTGCCGACACCCGTCTGGGCGGCCGGCGCCGACGGCGCGCTGTACGTGTGGTCCGCCGCCGACGCGGGCAAGGTCAAGCGCATCCGCCGCAGCGGCGACGTGCGCGTCGGACCGTGCGACTTCCGGGGTCAGCCGACCGGCGAGCAGGTCCCGGCCACCGCGCGGCTGCTCGACGGCCCCGGCAGCGACCGCGTGCGGTCCCTCATCGCGAAGAAGTACGGCGTGATGGGCAGGCTCACCCTGCTCGGCAGCCGGATCCGCCGCGGCCGCGACGGCACGATCGGCATCGAGATCACGCCCGCGTAGCGTCAACCCGGAGTTGACCCGTCGCGCTGCGTCAACCTACAGTTGACGGGTGGTAGCTCCCCCGGTCCAGCTCACGGACCTGATCGTCACCGTCGCGTCGGAGCACACCGACGTGCTGGGCAGACTGGCCGCCGCCGTGGAGCTGAGCGGCCAGCTCGACGAGCTGGGCGATCACCTCATCGGGCACTTCGTGGACGAGGCGCGGCGCGCGGGCGCGAGCTGGGCCGAGATCGGCGAGAGCCTCGGCGTCACCAAGCAGGCCGCGCAGAAGCGGTTCGTGCCCAAGGAGTCGCCGGACCTGAAGCCGAGCTTCGACCGCTACACCGACCGGGCCCGGCGGGTCGTGGTGCTGGCCCGCCACCACGCCCGGTTCAGCGAGCGCATCGGCACCGAGCACATCCTGCTCGGCCTGCTCGACGAGTCCGGCGGCCTGGCCGCCAAGACCATCGCCAAGCTGGAGGCCTCGGAGGGCACCACGCGGATGGCGGTGCTCCACGAGCTGGACGGCGCGGTGCGGCAGCGGCCCGAGCCGCAGCCGTTCACCACGCACTGCAAGAAGGCGCTGGAGCTGGCCGTGCGGGCGTCGCTGCGCCAGGGCCACGCGTTCGTCGGCACCGAGCACCTGCTGCTCGGCCTGCTCGCCGAGAAGGAAGGCGCCGCGGCCAAGGCCCTCGAACGCACGGGCGTCACCGAGGAAGCCGCGGAGGCCTACATCGTCCGCGAGATCGACGAGGCGATCAACCGCGCACGGCGGCCAGCGCCTCCGGGAGCGTGAACGCGCCCGCGTAGAGCGCCTTGCCCACGATCGCGCCCTCGACGCCGTCGCGCGACAGCGCCGCCAGCGCGACCAGGTCGTCCACACTGGACACACCGCCCGAGGCGATGACCGGCGCGTCGGTGCGCGCGCACACCTCGCGCAGCAGGTCCACGTTCGGGCCCTGGAGCGTGCCGTCCTTGCCGACGTCGGTGACCACGTAGCGGGCGCAGCCGTCGCGGTCCAGCCGCTCCAGCACCTCCCACAGGTCGCCGCCGTCCTTCGTCCAGCCGCGCGCGGCCACCCGGTGGCCCTGCTCGGTGATCCGCACGTCGAGGCCGACCGCGATCTTCTCGCCGTGCTCGGCGACGACCTTCGCGCACCACACCGGGTCCTCCAGCGCGGCCGTGCCCAGGTTCACCCGCGCGCAGCCGGTCGCGAGCGCGGCGGCCAGCGACGCGTCGTCGCGGATGCCGCCGGACAGCTCGACCTGGACGTCCAGCTCGCCGACCACGCGGGCCAGCAGCTCGCGGTTGCTGCCGCGGCCGAACGCGGCGTCGAGGTCGACCAGGTGCACCCACTCGGCGCCGTCGCGCTGCCAGGCGAGCGCGGCGTCCAGCGGGTCGCCGTAGTTGGTCTCGGTGCCGGCCTCGCCCTGCACGAGCCGAACGGCCAGGCCATCGGCCACGTCAACAGCCGGGAGCAGCGTGAAAGTCACGCGTTCAGCCTAGTTGAAGCTCTTGAGCCAGTTCTCCAGCAGGTGCGCGCCCGCGTCGCCGGACTTCTCCGGGTGGAACTGGGTCGCCCACAGCGGACCGTTCTCCACCGCCGCGACGAACTCGTCGCCGCCGTGCTCGGCCCACGTCACCAGCGGCGCGCGGAGCGGCCCGGACTCGGGCAGCTCCCACTTGCGCACGCCGTAGGAGTGCACGAAGTAGTACCGGGTGTCCTGGTCGAGGCCGGCGAACAGCTCGGTGTCCTCGGGGGTGCGGACGGTGTTCCAGCCCATGTGGGGCACGACCGGGGCCTCCAGCCGCTCCACCGTGCCCGGCCACTCGCCGCAGCCCTCGGTGAGCACGCCGTGCTCGATGCCCCGTTCGAACAGGATCTGCATGCCGACGCAGATGCCGAGCACGGGACGCCCGCCCGCGAGCCGCTGCCCGATGAGCCGGCCGCCCTTGATCGCGTCCAGCCCGGCCATGCACGCGGCGAACGCGCCGACGCCGGGCACCACCAGGCCGTCCGCGTCGAGCGCGGCCCGGTGGTCGGACGACACCTCCACGTCGGCGCCGACGCGCTGGAGGGCGCGCTCGGCGGAGCGGATGTTGCCGAATCCGTAGTCCAGCACAACGACCTTGGGCACCCATCCAGCGTAGTCGCCACGCCGCGCACCGGGAGCGTGCGGTCCGCCACGACCCGTCAGGCCAACCCGCCCTGCGTCACCGGGACCACCGGCAGGACCGTGTTGATCGGCAGGCCGGCGCGGTCCGGCAGCGCGGTCACCCACGTGTCGGCGCGGCCCTCGTCCACCAGCGCGCGCACCTCGGCGACGTCGGCGGGCAGGTCGGCGGGCCGCGGTCGGGCGTCGAGCCGCCACCAGCGCAGCAGGCCGACCAGGCGGCGGGCCGAGCCCGTGGAGCCTGCCTGCTCGCCGTCGGTCCACACCTCGGCGGTGGGAGACCAGCGCAGCAGCAGCGCCGCCGCGCCGGTCTCCCTGACCTGCTCGGCCAGCCGGAACGCCGCCGGGAACCCGATCTGCCTGCGCGGCAGCAGCACCGTCCCGGACGCCACCGGGACCAGTGCCGCGGGCCCCGCGGCGGCGCGGTGCAGGTTCAGCTGCAGCTCCGCGGTCGGCGCGGGTGTCCAGATCAGGGTTCTCGGCGCGCTCACAGGCAGAGATCATGCCGCAGCGGCCGGGTGCCCGAACATCCGACGCACGGCCGCGGCGACGCCGAGCACGTCGAGGTCGTGCGCCGAATCGTGGTCCTCGGCCGTGCCGTAGGCGCGCAGCTCGGAGTCGCGCCGCACGCCGAGCGACCGCAGCCGGTGCGGCACGTCCGCCAGCGCCTCGGCCGCCAGGTGCGCCGACGTGCCCTCCAGGTACGGCTCGACCAGCAGCACGTCCGCGCGGTCGGCCCGGCGCACCGCCGCCTGCAGCCCGGCCGCGTCGAACGGCCGCACGGTGGTCGCGTAGAGCACCGTCACGTCCGCGTCCCGGGTGGCCGCCAGCACGGTGTCGAGCATCGGCCCGACCGCCACCACCACGCCCTGCCCGCCGCGCCGGACCTCGGTGAACCCCTCGACCACCGGGTGCGGCGCGCTGTTCTCGCGCAGGGAGAGCCGGATGTAGACCCGGTCGTCGCGCGCCAGCGCGTCCCGCACGATCGGACCCACCTCGTCCGGGTGGCCGGGCACGCGCACCGTCCAGCCGGGCAGGGTGCCGAACAGCGCCACGTCACCGGGCGCCTGGTGCGTGCGGCCCCACACCGGGTCGTCGTAGGAGCCGCCGATGCTGACCAGCACGCCACCCAGGTCCTGGTGGCCGAAGTCCAGCTTGATCTGCTCGAACGGCCGCTCGACCAGGAACGGCGCGTAGGTGTGCACGACCGGCCGCAGCCCGCTCAGCGCCAGCCCCGCGCCCACGCCGACCATGGCCTGCTCGCGGATGCCGACGTTGATCACCCGCTCGTGCGGCGCGAACGCGTCCCGCGAGATCTCCGCCAGCACGACCGCGACCCGCGGGTCGTGCCGCATCACGTCCTCGACGGTGTCCACGAACACCTGGCGCATCGACGTCGTCACCGCTCCCCCTTGCCGATCTCCGCCACCACGACCAGCGGACGGCCGGGGTGCTCCTGCGTGAACGCCCCGTGCAGCGCCTCGTGGTCCCGTCCATCCACAGTGGACGTCTGCCACCCCTCGACCTCGAACCGCTTCGCCACCCCGCCGGGCCAGCCGTGCGTGCCGGAGGCGTTGTCCACCACGACGGTGACGAGCCGGTCCAGGCCGAGCCGGCCGGCCAGCGCGATCGCCTCGTGGTTGCTGCCCTCGTCCAGCTCCGCGTCCCCGACCAGCACGAACGTCCGCGCGGCCCGGCCCTGGGCGCGCAGCCCGAGCGCGGTGCCGACGGCGATCGGCAGGCCGTGCCCGAGCGAGCCGCTGCTGATCTCGACACCGTTGACCAGCACGCGGTCCGGGTGCTGACCCAACGGCGAGTCCCACGCGGTCCAATCGTCCAGAGTGGACGGATCGAGGTAGCCCTTCGCGGCCAGCACGGCGTAGTACGCCATCGGACCGTGCCCCTTGGAGAGCAGGAACCGGTCGCGGTCCGGGTCGTCCACCCGGTCCGGCGCGACGTCCAGCACCCGGTCGTAGAGCACCCACAGCACGTCCAGCGTGGACGCCGCCGCCCACTCGTGCTTCTCGTCCCCTGTCATCCGCCGGAACAACGCGGGGATCTCCGCGAAGCCCGGCTTGTCCTTGACTGCCATGAACCCACGAAACAACTTCGACTTAGGTCGAGGTCAAGACCTAGGATGGGCACGTGAGCAAGTTGCCGGAGATGTTGACCATCGGCCAAGTGGCCGAACGCAGCGGGGTGCCGCACACCGCGCTGAGGTTCTACGAGGAAAGAGGGTTGATCACCTCCGAGCGCACGGCGGGCAACCAGCGCCGGTACCCGCGCCACGTGCTGAGGCGGCTGGCGTTCATCCGCACCGCGCAGCGGGTCGGACTGTCGCTGGAGGACGTGCACGACGCGTTGGCGACCCTGCCGGAGAACCGCACGCCGACCAAGACCGACTGGAGCAGGCTGTCGGCGAGCTGGCAGGTGGAGCTGGACGCCCGGATCGACGCGTTGCGGCGGCTGCGCGACCGGCTGACGTCGTGCATCGGGTGCGGGTGCCTGTCGCTGCGCAGCTGCTCCCTGCACAACCTCGACGACGAGCAGGCCGCCGACGGGCCCGGCGCGCCCAAGCTCAAGCCCGCCCTCGAAGGTGGCACCTGAAATCCGGTTGTGCCGCGTGCTGCACTGGAGGTCGTGCAAGAGAAGAAGCAGATGGTCCGCTTGTCGAAGCGGATGGCGAAGGTGCTGCGCCACGACCCGGGAAGGGTCGGGTTGACGCTCGACGCCGCCGGGTGGGTCGACCTCGACGACCTCGTGCGCGCCCTGGGCGTGAGCCGGGCGCAGGTGCTGGAGGTGGTGGCGGACAACGACAAGCAGCGGTTCGCGATCGAGGACGGGCGCATCCGGGCCAGCCAGGGCCACACCGTGGAGGTGTCGTTGGACCTGCCGGTGACCGAGCCGCCCGCCGAGCTGTACCACGGGACCGTCGGCAGGTTCCTGCCCGACATCTTCCGCGAGGGGCTGCGGCCGATGGCGCGGCACGACGTGCACCTGTCCGCGAGCGTGGAGACGGCCGTCCGGGTCGGGTCGCGCCGGGGCAAGCCGGTGGTGCTGGTGGTCGACGCCGCGGCCATGGCCGCCGACGGCCACGAGTTCCGGGTCAGCGCCAACGGCGTGTGGCTGGCGGCCGCCGTGCCGCCTAACTACCTGCGAGAACACGTCTCGTGAGCCAGTCGAGGCCCGCGACCACCTCGTCCGGGCCGAGGCCGCGCACCTGTCTTTGGTACTGGTAGACCTCGGGGGCCAACGGCGCCATCAAGGCGTCCACCACGGCCGCCGGCGCGCCGTCCACCAGCGAGGCGACGTGCCGCCGCCAGAAGCCGTAGGCGCCCGCCCGGAACCGCGCACCGCCCGTCTCCGCGCCGAGCACCAGGTGCAGGTGCCGTTCGAGCAGCCCGACCATGGCCCGGTAGAACGCGGCCAGCCGTTCGTCGGGGGACGCGCCCGGTCCCAGCGGCGGCGGACCGGTGAGGATGCGGTCCTGGATGTCGGACTCGTGCTCGTCCAGCAGCGCCTGCGCGATCGACGTCGTGTCCGGGTAGCGCCGGTAGAGCGTCGCCCGGCCCACGCCCGCGGCCCGCGCGATGTCCTCCATCGTCACGCCGACCGCCCCGCCCGCGGCGGCGAACACGCCTTCCGCGGCGGCGAGCACCCTGGCCCTGTTGCGGGCCGCGTCGGCCCGCTCCCGAGGGCGACCGGCGGTGGTGGCGGCCTCGGCCGGTGACGACATGTGACCAACCATACGCAGACAGCCAAACCGCCGGCGTCCGCCGCCCCGAACGTTCGACCCGGCTGTTCCGAACGCAGGACACCCCGGACCTGAAGGTTCGACACGCGGGACCTGAGCATTCGACACGCGCGGGTGTCGAACGCTCAGGTCGGCCGGGTTCCGCGTTCGGGGCTACAGGAGCCAGGCGACGGCGGCGCCCACGGCGACGACGGTCAGGACCAGCAGGACGATCGCCAGGCCGCGGGCCGTCTTCCAGGTGCTGTAGACACCGCCGCCCAGGAAACCGGCCAGCGCGATCAGGCCGATGACCACGTATTCCTTCGGCATCTACAGGACGCCCTTGGTCGACGGCACGCCGCCCACCCGCGGATCCGGCTCGACGGCCGCGCGCAGCGCCCGCGCGATCGCCTTGAACTGCGCCTCGGCGATGTGGTGCGGGTCGCGCCCGTACTCCACCCGCACGTGCAGCGCGATCCCCGCGTGGAACGCCAGCGAGTCGAACACGTGCCGGTTCAGCACGAACGGGTAGTTGCCGCCGATCGTGAAGGTGTTGAACTGCTCCGGCTCGCCCACGTGCACGCAGTACGGCCGCCCGGACACGTCCACCGCCGCGTGCGCCAGCGTCTCGTCCATCGGGATCCACGCGTCGCCGAACCGGCGGATGCCCGCCTTGTCGCCCAACGCCTCCCGCAACGCCTGCCCGAGCACGATCGCCACGTCCTCCACGGTGTGGTGCGCGTCGATCTCCACGTCACCGGTCGCCCGGACGACCAGGTCCAACGACCCGTGCACGCCCAGCGCGGTGAGCATGTGGTCGTAGAACGGCACCCCGGTGCCGATCTCGACCTGCCCGGTGCCGTCGAGGTCCACCTCGACGTACACCGACGATTCCCTGGTGGTCCGCTCCACCTTGCCGACCCGGCTCACCGGTCAACCTCCTTGCTCGCCGCGAGGAACGCGTCGTTCTCCTCCGGAGTGCCGACCGTCACCCGCAGATGTCCGGCGATGCCGACGTCCCTGATCAGCACACCGCGTTCCAAGTACGACCGCCACGTGGCGTGCGCGTCGTCGAACCACCCGAACAGCACGAAGTTCGCGTCGCTCGGCACCACCGAGAACCCGAGACCGGCCAGCGAGTCCACCACCCGGTCGCGCTCGGCCGCCAGCTTCGCCACCGAGCCGAGCGTCTCCGACGCGTGCCGCAACGACGCCCGCGCCGCCGCCTGCGTCAGCGCCGACAGGTGGTACGGCAGCCGCACGAGCTGCAACGCGTCCACCACGGCGGGCGCGGCGGCGAGGTAGCCCAGCCGGCCGCCGGCGAACGCGAACGCCTTGCTCATGGTCCGGCTGACGATCAGCTTCGCCGGGTAGTCGTCCAGCAGCACGACCGCGCTCTGCCGCGACGAGAACTCCGCGTACGCCTCGTCCACCACGACCATGCCGGGCGACGCCTCGATCAGCACGCGCAGGTCGTCCACCGGCAGGCTCTGCCCCGTCGGGTTGTTCGGGCTGGTCACGAACACCACGTCCGGAGCGCGCTCGGCGACGATCTCGGCCGCGCGCTCCACGTCCAGCGAGAAGTCTGCGCGGCGGGGCGTCGGCGCCCACTCCGTGCGGGTGCCCGCGGCGATGATCGGGTGCATCGAGTACGACGGCTCGAAGCCCAGCGCCGAGCGGCCCGGCCCGCCGAACGCCTGCAGGATCTGCTGGAGCACCTCGTTCGACCCGTTCGCCGCCCACAGGTTCGCCGAGGTCAGCGGCACGCCCGTGGACGAGGCGAGGTAGGCGGCCAGGTCCTCGCGCAACGCCACCGCGTCCCGGTCCGGGTAGCGGTGCAGCTCGCCCGCGATGGCCGCCACCTCGCGCACCACGTCCTGCACCAGGGCGGGCGTGGGCGGGTACGGGTTCTCGTTCGTGTTCAGCCGGACGGGCACGTCCAGCTGAGGCGCGCCGTACGGCGTACGCCCGCGCAGGTCCTCCCGCAGGGGCAGGTCGACCAGCTCGACCCGGGATCCGATGGGCCTCATCCGCGGAACCTCGCCGTCACGGCTTGGCCGTGCGCGGGCAGGTCCTCGGCGTTCGCCAGCGCCACGACGTGCGACGACACCTCGCGCAACGCGTCCTCGCTGTAGTCGACGACGTGGATGCCGCGCAGGAACGTCTGCACCGACAGCCCCGACGAGTGCCGCGCGCACCCGGCGGTGGGCAGCACGTGGTTGGAGCCCGCGCAGTAGTCGCCCAGCGACACCGGCGAGTGCGCGCCCACGAAGATCGCGCCGGCCGCGCGCACGCGGGCGGCGACCTCCCGCGCGTCGGCCGTCTGGATCTCCAGGTGCTCGGCGGCGTAGGTGTCCGCCACCCGCAGCCCCTCGTCCAGGCTCGACACCAGCACGGTGCCGGACTGCCTGCCGGCCAGCGCCGTCCGCACGCGCTCGCGGTGCTTGGTCGCGTCGACCTGCCGCGCCAGCTCGGCGTCCACCGCGTCCGCCAGCTCCGTCGAGGTCGTCACCAGCACGCTCGCGGCCAGCGTGTCGTGCTCGGCCTGGCTGATCAGGTCGGCGGCCACGTGCACCGGGTCGGCCGTGTCGTCGGCCAGGATCAGGATCTCGGTCGGCCCGGCCTCGGCGTCGATGCCGATCAGGCCGCGCAGCAGCCGCTTGGCGGCGGTCAGGTAGATGTTGCCGGGCCCGGTCACCAGGTCCGCCGGCTCCAGGAGCCGGCCGTCGGTGTCCGTGCCGCCGTACGCCAGCAGCGCGACGGCGAGCGCGCCGCCCACGGCCCACACCTCCGTGACGCCGAGCAGCGCGGCGGCGGCCATGATCGTCGGGTGCGGCAGGCCGCCGAACTCCGCCTGCGGCGGCGAGCACACCACCAGCGACTCGACGCCCGCGATCTGCGCCGGCACCACGTTCATGACCACGGTGGACGGGTAGACGGCCAGGCCGCCGGGCGCGTACAGGCCGACCCGGGACACCGGCACCCAGCGCTCGGTGACCGTGCCGCCGGGCACGACCTGGGTGGTCGTGTCGACCCGGCGCTGGTCGGCGTGCACCTTGCGGGTGCGCGCGATGGACTCCTCCAGCGCCGCGCGCACGGCCGGGTCCAGCTCGGACAGCGCGCGCTCCAGCTCGGCGGCGGGCACGCGGATCGACGCCGGGCGCACCTTGTCGAACTTCTCGCCGTGCTCCAGCACGGCCTCCACGCCCCGTTCGCGCACGTCGTCCACGAGCGGCCGGACGTGATGCAGCACCGCGTCCACGTCGACCTCGGCGCGCGGCAGCGCGGCGCGCAGTTCGGCGGGTGACGGGACACGACCTCGCAGGTCGATGCGGTTGAGCATGCCCACAAGGGTAAGGCGTCGCCAATTCCGTCAACTGTCAGCCTGGCCACGAGTGGTGAACCCGACAAACGGCGGCTACCTCGATCCGTGAGCAGGGGGCCACGCTGCGTATCGCACGCATCTCCGTCGCAAACCCTGCTGATGATGGAGGCTTGATGTTCACCAAGCGGCGCGGCCTTGTGGCCGCCGCATTGCTCGCGAGCGTGGCCCTGGTGCTCCCCGCGCACCCCGGGTCCGCTCAGACGGCGACCGCGCAACCGACCGAGCGGACCGTGTTCGAGGTCACCGCCACCACCCCCGAGGCGCGCACGAAGGTCGCCCGGACCGGCGTCGACGTGCTCGGCCAGAACGGCGACACGCTCACCGTGATCGCCGAACCCCGCCAGCAGTGGTTGCTGCGGGCCACCGGGCTGCCGATGCGCGACACCGGTGACGCCGACGCCCAGCTCGCGGGCCTGGGCAAGGCGGACTTCGCGGACCCCCAGCTCGGCGCGCAGGACTTCCCGTCCGGCTACACCGGCTACCACAACTACGCGGAGATGGTCGCCGAGCTGAACCAGACCGTCCGCGACCACCCGAACCTCGTCACGCTGCGCAGCATCGGCAAGTCGTACCAGAACCGCGACCTGTGGATGATCAAGATCAGCGACAACCCGTCGGTCGACGAGTCCGAGCCCGAGGTGCTGTTCACCTGCAACCAGCACGCGCGGGAGCACCTGACCGTGGAGATGTGCCTGCACATCATCAAGCGGTACACGGACAACTACGCGTCCAACGCGGCCGTCAAGGGCGCGGTCGACAGCCGCGAGATCTGGGTCATCCCCAGCGTCAACCCGGACGGCGCCGAGTACGACATCGCGACCGGCTCGTTCCGGGCGTGGCGCAAGAACCGGCAGCCGAACTCCACCGCGACCGGCACCGACCCGAACCGCAACTGGGGCCACCAGTGGGGCTGCTGCGGCGGCTCCAGCGGCAGCGGGTCGAGCGACACCTACCGCGGTCCGTCGGCGTTCTCCGCGCCGGAGACCGCCCGGGTCCGCGACTTCGTCGGCACGCGCGTGGTCGGCGGTGTGCAGCAGATCAAGTCGCACATCGACTGGCACACGTTCTCGGAGCTGATCCTGTGGCCGTACGGCTACACCTACAACGACACCGCCGCGGGCCTGGACGCCACCCAGGCCAACGTGTTCCAGACCATGGGCAGGCGGATGGCCGCGCTGAACGGCTACACGCCGCAGCAGGCCAGCGACCTCTACATCACCGACGGCAGCGTCGACGACTGGATGTGGGCCGCCCACGGCATCTGGAGCTACACGTTCGAGATGTACCCCAGGTCCGCGAGCGGCACCAGCGGCTTCTACCCGCGCGACACGCTGATCGCGGCGCAGACCTCGCGCAACGACACCGCGGTGCAGCTGTTCCTGGACTACTCCGACTGCGTCCCGCGCATCACCGGGCGCACCTGCTGACGGCCTCCACGGCCTGATCGACCGGCGCGGGCTCGACGAAGCGGCGGGGCGAGGCCCCGACCACTTCGGCGAGCCCGCGCCTGGTTGGATCACCCCGGCACTGCGGCCGGGCTCCGCGATCCCGGGCCGCGGGCTGCCGGGAGGAGAACCGGATCGCGACTTCGGGCAACAGGAAGCATGACCACGCGCAATCCCCCCGCCGGGCCCGTGCCGCCGACGGAGTCGCCTCCCGGTGTCACCGACGAACACCTGATCGTCGAGTCGCTGACGACCCCCGAGCGGTTCGCGGTGATCTTCGACCGGTACGCGCCGGTCGTGCACGGCTACCTGTCCCGCCGGGTGGGCGCGATGGCGGACGACCTGATGAGCGAGACGTTCCTGCTCGCGTTCCGCGGCCGCACCGGCTACACCCCCGGGCGCGCCCCGGTGCGGGCCTGGCTGTTCGGCATCGCCACCAACCTGGTGCGCCGGCACGCCCGGGACGAGGAACGGCGGTACCGGGCGTTCGGCCGGGCGGCCGGGCACGCGGAGACGACCGCGGAGCTCGGCGAGGTGGCCGCGCGGGTCGACGCCCTGGCGTTGCGGGGCGTGCTGGCCGACGCGCTGGCCGCGCTGCCGCGCGAGGACCTGGACGTGCTGCTGCTGTGGACCTACCCGCAGCTGTCCTACGCCGAGATCGCCGCGGCGCTGGGCGTTCCGCTCGGCACCGTCCGTTCCCGCCTGCACCGCGCCAGGGGCAAGGTCCGCGCCCGGCTCGACGATCGCCGGCTGTCCGCCGAGGAGACCGCATGAACGAGTTCACCGCGCTCCGGGACCACGGCCCGGAGCCGACCCCGCTGGCCGAGGACGTGCTGGCCAGGGCCCGCGCCGACCTGCTGGCCGAGATCCGGGCCGGCGCCCGCCCCGCGGCCGACCGGCCGGTCGGCCTCCGTCGCCGTGCGGTGGTCGTCGCCGCCGCCTCGGCGGCCGTCGTCGTCGTTGTCGGGATCGTCGCCCCCGGCGGCGGCACGCCACCACCACCGCCTGCCGGCGTCGAGCCGCCGGTGCTGGTCGGGTTCGACATGCCGACGCTGCCGCCGGAGCTGAACCCGATCCCGGTCGGGGTGACCGGACCGGGCTTCACCGCGGAACCCGGCTGGCTCGCGGCCGTGTACCGCGGCGCCGACCAGCGACCCGGAGCGCCGGGGAGCTCCATCTACGTCAAGACCCACCGGACCAGGCCGGAGGGCGGCGACGGCGGCCGGGACACGACCTACGCCGGCAAGCCGGCCGTGGTCGAGCGGGTCGAGCAGGACGTGCCGGAGTTCCACTCGGTGTCCCTCACCTGGGAGCGGTCCCCCGACCAGTGGATCAAGCTCACCGGCACGGGTGACTTCGCCGACGAGCGGGCCGTGCGCGCCCTCGCCGACACCCTCGTCGACACCGACAAGCGGTTGAGCCTGTCCATCAGCGTCGCGCCCGCCGGTTGGGAGCTGTACGCCTTCAAGGGCCCCGGCCCGGACGGCGACGGGGCGGTCACGTCCGTGCGGGACCCGCGCGCCCCGGACCGCGTCATCCACGTGAGCACCACGGCCGGTCTCGTGCCGAACTACGGCGAGGTCGTCGAAGGCGGCCCCGTGCCGGTCGTCCCGGTGTCCGTCGACGGCCGGCCGGGCGACCTCGTCCACCTGGCCGACGACCGGTGGATGCTGCAGGCCCCGCTGCCCGACGGCCGGGCGTTCCAGCTCCAGGTGCCCGCCGGGTTCACCGAGCGGCAGGTGGTCGAGCTGGCCGAGGGCGTCGGCTGAGCCGACCCGGCGTGGCGACCGCCGTCACGGGCGCACCCGGCTGACGGCCTCCACGGCCCGGTCGACCTGCGCGGGCTCGACGAAGTAGTGGGGCGAGGCCCTCACCACCTCGGCGAGCCCGCGCCTGGTCATGTCCAGCAGCGTGGACGACGCCCAGCTGACGGTGACCGTGATGCCCTCGCGGGCCAGCCGGTCGCGCACGTCGGTGGCCGGCACGCCGTCCACGGTGAACGTGACGATGCCCGCCTTGCGCACGCCCGGGTCGCGCACCGTCACGCCCGGCAGCGCGCTCAGCCCGTCACGCAGCCGTCGCGCGCGCTCGCCCACCTCGCGCTCGATCACGTCCAGGCCCTTGGCCAGCGCGTGCCGTGCCGCCGCGATGAGCCCGAGCCGGTCGGCGACGCTCGTCTCCCAGATCTCGTAGACCCGCGCGTCGTCCCGCAGCCGGATGTCGTCCGGCGCGACCCACTCCGCGCTGTGCAGGTCGACCAGCCGGGGGTTCATGCGCGCGGCGGCCTCGCGGCGCACCACCAGCACACCGGTGCCGCGGGGCCCGCGCAGCCACTTGCGGCCGGTGCCCGAGATGAGGTCCACGCCCAGTTCGTCGGCGCGCACGGGCAGCTGCCCGATCGACTGGCACGCGTCCAGCAGCACCAGCGCGCCCACCTCGTGCGCCGCGTCGGCGACCTCGCGCGCCGGGTTCACCAGCCCGCTGTTGGTCGGCACGTGCACCAGCGAGACCAGCTTCACCCGCTCGTCCAGCACCTCCTTCAACGCGTCCACGTCGATCTGCCCGAACGCGTCCGACGGCACCGCCTCGGCGGAGGCGCCGACCTCGCGCGCCCGGCGCAGGATCGGGATCGCGGTGCCCGCGTACTCGGCCTCGCTGAACAGCACCCGGTCGCCCGCGGCCAGCGGCACGGCGTCGAACGCGGTCAGCCACGACCGGGTCGCGCTGTCGGTGAACGCGATCTCGTCCGGCGACGCGCCCAGCAGCTCGGCGAACACCCCGTACCCGGCCTCCAGGTCGGCCGCGCGCTCCTGCGCCGCGACGTACCCGCCGATCTCCGCCTCGCGCCGCAGGTGCCCGATCACCTCGTCGAGCACCTCACGCGGTGGCAGCGACGAACCGGCCGAGTCGAGGAAGATCGTCATGGTGCCCCCAGGGTCCGCGGGTTTCCCGTGCACTGTCGCCAACAGCATGCAACAGGACGGGGGCTAGCGGGGCGTCCACTTCTCCAGGTTCCACCACGGGCCCCACGACAGCGCGCCGTGCGCGTGCGGGTCCACGACCTCCTGGTAGCCGTTCCAGTTCTCCCGCACCACGTACGTGTGCCGCACCGACGCCAGCACCACCATGCCCGGCGCGGCCACGTACGCGCGCTGGAACTGCTTGTACGCCGCCGCCCGCTGCGCCGGGTCGAGCGACGTGCGCCCGGCGTCCAGCGCGGCGTCCACCTGCGGGTTCGAGTAGCCCCACGGGTTGGGCGAGCGCAGCTGCTGGTAGGTCATCAGGTCCGGGTCGAACGGGGTGCCGCCGCCGTGCAGCAGCGCGTCCGCGCCCAGCCTCGGCGCGAGGGCCTCCCAGCTCAGCCCGGCCAGCTGCACGTCGATGCCGACCGCCTTGGCGTCCGCGGCGAACGCGGTGGCCAGGTCGGCGCGCACCACGTCGCCGATCGGGTACATCAGGGTGAACCGGGCGACCACGCCGTCGCGCACGCGCACGCCGTCCGCGCCGCGCGCCCAGCCCGCCTGGTCCAGCAGCAGCTCGGCCAGCGCCTTGTCGTAGGCGAACCGGGCGCCGGTCTCCACGAACTCCGGCAGCGCGTCCGGCACCGGCGTGCTCACCACCGCGCCCTGGCCGCCGAGCAGGTTGTCCACCACGCCCTTGCGGTTGACCGCGTGGTTCAACGCCATCCTGATCGCGCTGTCACCCGTCACGGCGCCACCCGGCAGCGTGACGGCACGCAGGTCGGCGCTGCGGTGGGTGATCACCCTCATGCCGTTGGCGGCGCTGAACGACGCGGCCAGCCGGGGCGGCAGCGCGGTGCCGTCGAACTCGCCCGCCTGCATCCGCTGGGCGCGCGTGTTGTCGTCCGGCACGAACACCACGGTCAGCTTGCGGATCTTCGGCTCGCCGCCGAAGTAGGAGGCGTTGGCCTCCAGCACCATCCGGTCGCCCTTGCGCCAGTCCACCAGCTTGTACGGGCCCGTGCCGACCGCGCGCACGTCGCGCAGCGGCCCGCCGAGCGCCTCGCTGGGCAGGATGCCGAGCACGAGCGCGTGCGGGAACGCCGCCCACGGCCTGGCCAGCGTGAACCGGACCGCGTGCGCGTCCAGCTGCTCCACGCCGGTCAGCTCCGCGAACGCGGCCCGCTCGGTCGAGCCGGACGCGGGGTCGAGCAGCGCCCGGTAGGTCGCCACCACGTCCTCGGGCCCGAACGACGTGCCGTCGGTGAACTTCACGTCCTCGCGCAGCGTCACCGTCCAGCTCAGCCCGTCCGCGGCGGGCTCGGGCGCGTCCGCCGCGAGCTGGGGCCGCACCGAGCCGTCCGCGCGGTGCTCCACCAGCCCGTCGTACAGCTTCGACACGCCCTCGCGGCCGTAGCCGAGCAGCGGGTTCAGCGTGGTCGGCTCCATCGGGTCGGCCAGCACGAGCGCGCTGTTGTCCGACGTGCCCTCGGCGCTCGGTGTCGCCGCGCCCGTGCACCCCGCGGCGGCGAGAAGAGCTACGACGAGCAGCGGGGGGAGGAGGGAGCGCACGAGACCCGACACTACCTAGAGTGGGCCGCATGCGTGTCGCCCTCTGCCAGATCACCTCGTCCAGCGACCCGGCGGCCAACCTCGACCTGGTGCGGGCGGAAACCGCGCGCGCCGCGGCCGGCGGCGCCCGCGTGGTGGTGTTCCCCGAGGCCACGATGTGCCGGTTCGGCGTGCCCCTCGGGCCGGTGGCCGAGCCGTTGGACGGCCCGTGGGCGGGCGCCGTGCGCGCCATCGCCGACGAGCACGGCGTGGTCGTCGTGGCGGGCATGTTCACGCCGGCGCCGGACGGCCGGGTGGCGAACACCCTGCTGGTCACGGGCGGCGGCCACCACGTCGGCTACGACAAGATCCACCTGTTCGACGCGTTCGGGTTCACCGAGTCGCGCACGGTCGCGCCCGGCGACGCGCCGGTGGTCGTCGAGGTCGACGGCGTCACGTTCGGCCTGGCCACCTGCTACGACGTGCGGTTCCCGGAGCTGTTCCGGGCGTTGGCGGACCGCGGCGCGACGGCCGTGCTGGTGTGCGCGTCGTGGGGCTCGGGGCCGGGCAAGCGCGAGCAGTGGGAGCTGCTGGTGCGCGCGCGGGCGCTGGACTGCACGTCGTGGGTGCTGGCGTGCGGCCAGGCCGACCCGAAGGCCGACCACGGCGGCGCACCCACCGGTGTGGGCTACAGCACGGTCGCCTCGCCGTTGGGCGAGGTGGCCGAGCAGCTGGCGGGCGAACCCGGGATGATCATGTCCGAAGTGGACACGGAGAGTGTCACGCGGGCGAGGAATACCTTGCCCGTCCTGGCGAATCGTCGTCTCTGAATTTCTTTCGGGGGACGTTGCCTCACACGAACGGGTGGCAGCCGAATAGGTGGCCCTTGGCACCGGGAAGCCTTCCGCGGGACGTATCACGACACGCGAAGGGGACGCTGGCCATGATCAACCAGGCCGAAGTGGACCGCCTGTACGACTGCGAAGTGATCGATGAGCACGGTGAGCGCATCGGCTCGGTCAAACAGGTGTGGCTCGATGATCGGGACGGACGGCCGATGTGGGCCTCGGTGCACACCGGCTTGTTCGGCCTCAAGGAGTCGTTCGTGCCGATCCAGGACGCGACCCTGGGCAACGGTGTCGTCACCGTGCCCGTGGACAAGCAACAGGTCAAGGACGCGCCCCGGATCGACGTGTCGGACCAGCACATGTCCGACAAGCAGCAGGACGAGCTGTACGAGTACTACGGCATGATCCCGTCGCACCGCACCGGCGACCACGACCGGCTGCCGGGCGGGCGCTCGGAGACCAGGCCCATGCCCGCCGCCGGCCACACGTCCGGGCTGAGCCGCGGCGAGATGCGCGGTGGCGGGATGCCCGGCGAGACGCGTCCGGAGGGACGCGGCGTGGCGCGCGAGGAGAAGACCACGGCCGCGGGCAGGTCCGCCATGGGCCGGCCGGCCGCGGAGGACACCACCGCCGGCAAGCGCGGCCGCCACGAGGCCCGCACGGGCGACTCGGTCACCCGCTACGAGGAAGAGCTCGACGTCGGCACCCGCGACGTCGAGGCAGGCCGCGTGCGCCTGGTCAAGCACACCGTGACGGAGCAGAAGGACGTGACGGTGCCGGTGACGCACGAAGAGGTCCGCGTGGTGAGCGAGCCCGCCGAGGGCACGTCGACCGACCGCGCGTTCGTCGACGAGGAGGCCGAGGTCACCCTCCGCCGGCAGGAGCCGGTGGTGGAGAAGAAGGCCAAGGCGGTGGAGAAGGTCCGGCTGGAGAAGCAGGCCGTGACCGAGGAGCAGCACGTCCGCGGCGAGGTGCGCAAGGAACGGGTGGACGTGGAGCGCGACGACAAGACCAAGCGGCGCGACTCCTGAACAGGACGCGCCCGCGCCTGTGCCCCGGGCGCGGGCGCGTTCCCGTCCGCTCAGCGGCTCACCGCAGGTCCAGCCCCAGGTCCAGGGCCGGGGCGGAGTGCGTCAGGCCGCCGACGGCCAGGTAGTCCACGCCGGTCTCGGCGTAGGCCCTGGCCACGTCCAGCGTGAGCCCGCCGGACGCCTCCAACGCGACACCGCCCGCCCGGCGCACCGCCTCCGCGCACTCGGCGGCGGTGAAGTTGTCCAGCAGCACGAGCTCCGCGCCCTCGGCGACGGCCTCGTCCAGCTGGTCGAGCGAGTCGACCTCGACCTCGCACGCCAGGTGCGGCGCGTGGGCGCGCACCGCGGCCAACGCCGCCCGCACCGAGCCCGCGGCGCGCACGTGGTTGTCCTTGATCAGCACCGCGTCGCCGAGGCCGAGCCGGTGGTTGACGCCGCCGCCGCACCGCACCGCGTACTTCTCCAGCAGCCGCAGGCCCGGCAGGGTCTTGCGGGAGTCGCGCACGCGCGCCTTGGTGCCCGCGACCTCGTCCACCCACGCGGCGGTGAGCGTGGCGACGCCGGACAGGTGGCACAGCAGGTTCAGCGCGGTGCGCTCGGCGGTGAGCAGGCCGCGCACCGGCCCGCGCAGCACCAGCGCGGGCTCGCCGGGCACGGCCTTGTCGCCGTCCCGCCGCTCTTCGAGCACTTCCACGTCCGTGACCTGGCGGAACACCTCCAGCGCCACCGGGATGCCCGCGAGCACACCGGCCGCGCGCGGCGTCAGCTCCGCCACGGCCACCGCGTCCGCGGGCACGGTCGCCTCGGTCGTCGCGTCCGGGCCGTACCGCAGGTCTTCCGCCAACGCCGTCGCGATCACGCGCCGCGCGTCGTCCAGGTCGAGCCCGGTGCTCGCCCCGACAAGCCGGTCTTCGGCACTCATGCCACTCCCCTCGCCACCACCGGATCGGCCAGCACCGGCTGACCGGACGGGTTGAGCCGGACCACCTGACCGCGCTGCCACCGCACGTCGTCCCGCTCGGTGAAGTCGGTGCGCACGTGGCAGCCGCGCGACTCCTCGCGTTCCGCCGCCGCCGCGATCAACGCCCGCGCCGCCACGGTCAGCGCCGCGTCCTCGACCCGTTGCCGGCTGTCGAGCACGCGGTCCGCAGTGGACAGGTCCAGCACCGACCCGACCACGGCGAGGCCCTCGGCGTCACGGCCGATCGCCGCGTACCGGGACATGACCCGCTGCAACGAGTCCCGCTCGGCGACCGGCGCCGTCGGCAGCTCCGCCACGACCGACGCCGACGGGCGGGCCAGCACGCCGAGCGCCAGGTCCGCCGCGACCGCCTCGGCCGCCCGCGTGCCGACGACCAGGCCTTCGAGCAGGCTGTTGGACGCCAGCCGGTTCGCGCCGTGCAGCCCGGTGCGGGCCACCTCGCCCGCCGCGTACAGGCCGGTCACGCCCGTCCGCCCGGACACGTCGGACACCACGCCGCCGCACGCGAAGTGCGCCGCGGGCGTCACCGGGATCGGCTCGGCCGCCGGGTCGACCCCCGCCGCGAGGCAGGCCGCGTGCACGGTCGGGAACCGGCGCGCGAAGTCGGAGATGCCCGTGGCGTCGAGGAACACGTGGTCGTCGACGCCGCCGGGGGCGCCCGCCAGGTGCCGGGTGATCGCCGCGGCCACCACGTCGCGCGGCGCGAGGTCCGCCAACGGGTGCACGCCCCGCATGACCCGTGCGCCGGTCGCGTCGACCAGCACCGCGCCCTCGCCGCGCACCGCCTCGGTGACCAGCGGGCAGCGGCCACGCGCGCCGCGCCCGGTGTAGAGCACGGTCGGGTGGAACTGGACGAACTCGACGTCCGCCGCCACCGCGCCCGCGCGCAGCGCCAGCGCGAGGCCGTCGCCGGTGGCCACCTCCGGGTTGGACGTGGCCTGGTAGAGCTGGCCGAGGCCGCCGCTGGCCAGCAGCACGGCGGGCGCCCCGAGCACGCCGGGCACGCCGTTGCCGTCCAGCACCAGCAGGCCGCACACCTGGCCGAGCGGCGTGCGCACCGCGTCCACCGCGACGTGGTTCTCCAGCACCGGCACCCGTCCGTCGGACGCCGCCGCCAACAACGCGCGCTCCACCTCCGCGCCGGTCGCGTCACCGCCCGCGTGCACCACCCGGAACGCGCTGTGCCCGCCCTCCCGCGTGCGGGCCAGGCCACCGGTCGGCGCGGCGTCGAACACCGCGCCCCGCTCCCGCAACCGCGCCACCGCGGCCGGTCCGCCGGCGATGATCGCCTCGACCGCGGCCTCGTCGCACAGCCCGGCGCCAGCGACCAGCGTGTCGCGGACGTGCGCGTCCACCGTGTCGCCCTCGTCGTGCTCGCCGGGCAGCACGACGGCCACGCCGCCCTGCGCCCACCGGGTGTTGCCGTCCTCGCCGGCGGCCTTCGTCACCACGAGGACTCGGAGTCCCAGCTCACGCGCGCGCAGCGCCGCCGTCAGACCGGCCACGCCCGTGCCGACCACCAGGAGGTCGGCGCGGGCCTCCCACAACGGGGTGTTCATTCGCCGCCGCCGGGCTGCCCGATCTCGATCATGCGCTGCACCGCGCCCTGGGCCCGCTTCGCGGTCTCCAGGTCCACGTGCACCTCGTCCTTGTTCTCCCGCAGGCCCCGCAGCAGGGCGGCCGGGGTGATCATCTTCATGTACCGGCACGACGCCCGGTCGTTCACCGCGCGGAAGTCGATCTCCGGCGCGGCCCGGCGCAGCTGGTGCAGCATGCCGATCTCGGTGGCCACCAGCACCGACTTCGCGCTGGTCTCACGGGCGGCGGTGATCATGTCGCCGGTCGAGAGGATCTTCACCTTCTCGGCCGGCACGGTGCCCTCGCCCGCGAGGTAGAGCGCCGACGTGGCGCACCCGCACTCGGGGTGGATGAACAGGTCGGCGTCCGGGTTCGCCGCCGCGCGCTCGGCCAGCTCCGGGCCGTTGATGCCCGCGTGCACGTGGCACTCGCCTGCCCAGATGTGCAGGTTCTCCCGGCCGGTCTCGCGCTTGACGTGCGCGCCGAGGAACTGGTCCGGCAGGAACAGCACCTCCCGGTCGGCCGGGATCGACCTCACCACGTCCACCGCGTTCGACGAGGTGCAGCAGATGTCGGTCTCCGCCTTCACCTCGGCCGTGGTGTTGACGTAGGAGACGACGATCGCGCCGGGGTGCTCGGCCTTCCACGCGCGCAGCTGCTCGCCGGTGATCGAGTCGGCCAGCGAGCAGCCCGCCCGCTCGTCCGGGATCAGCACGGTCTTGTGCGGCGCGAGGATCTTGGCGGTCTCGGCCATGAAGTGCACACCGCAGAACACGATGGTGGACGCGTCGCTCGCGGCCGCGATGCGGCTGAGCGCCAGCGAGTCACCGGTGTGGTGGGCGATGTCCTGGATCTCGGGCAGCTGGTAGTTGTGCGCGAGGATGACCGCGTCCCGCTCGCGGGCCAGCTCCAGCACCTCGTCACGCCAGGCGGCGTCCGGCGCGATGCCGTCGTAGGCGCCGTCCGAGGTTCGCTCCACGTAGGCGGTAGCGACCATGGGTTCCTCCCTTGAGCCAGGTTTTCGCCTAACGGTCGAAAACGTGGCCGATAGTATCAGCCGAGTGGGACTGGCGGGACATGAGGTGCTGGCCGCGGTGCTCCAGGTGAGAGCCGGATCACTCCAGGTCATGCTGTGGGAGCGCGCTCGGGAACCGCACGCTCACCGCTGGTCACTGCCCGGTGGCGGGCTCGGCGACGACGAGGACGTCGAGGCTTCGATCCGCCGTCAGCTGGCGGAAAAAGTCGATGTGCGACAGTTGTCACACGTCGAGCAGCTGGCCGTGTTCAGCAACCCGTCGCGGGTGCCGGGGCCCCGGGTGGTGGCGACCGCGTTCCTCGGCCTGGTCCCGTCGCACATCGACCCCGTGGTGCCGTCGGACACGACGTGGCACCCGGTGGACGCGCTGCCCGCGACCGCGTTCGACCACGAGGCGATCTGCCGCCGCGCCCGCAACCGGCTCGCGTCGAAGCTGTCGTACACGAACCTGGGGTTCGCGCTGGCCCCGCCGGAGTTCACCATCTCCGCGCTGCGGTCGCTGTACTCGGCGGCCCTGGGCTACAAGGTGTCGGCGACCAACCTGCAACGCGTGCTGGCGCGGCGGGGGCTGCTGGAGCCGACCGGCGGGACCGTGCAGCCGGGGCCGTCCGGCGGCAGGCCGGCGGCGCTGTTCCGGTTCGTGTCGGGGGAAATGCGGATCACGGACCCGTTCGCCGTGCTGCGGCCACCGTCCGCCCGTAGCTTGGGTTCGTGACGACGACCCTCCCGCTGTTCCCGCTGGGCACCGTGCTGCTGCCCGGGGCGTCGCTGCCGCTGCACGTGTTCGAGCCGAGGTACCGCCAGCTGACCGTCGACCTGGTGACGGGCGCGGTGCCGGAGCGGACGTTCGGCGTGGTGTCGATCAAGCAGGGGTGGGAGGTCGGCGCGGAGAACGTCGAGGCGCTGTCCGACATCGGCTGCACGGCGGTGCTGGAGGAGGCGCGACGGCTGCCGGACGGGCGGTACGACCTGACCACGAAGGGCGGTCGGCGGTTCCGGCTGCTCGACGTGGACGAGGACAGCGCGCCGTACCTGGTCGCGTCGGTGCAGTGGCTGCCGGACACCGCGGCGCCGCCGGAGGTCGAGGCCGTGCTGCCGCTGTTGGCGGAGAGCGCGCGGGCGGCGCACGGCCGGTACCGGCAGGCGGCGTACCAGGCGGTGGGGCGTCGGCCGCCCGGTCCGGACACGGCGTTGGCCGACCTGGCGTACGCGTTGGCCGGCGACTGCCTGCTGACGTTCGAGGACCGGCAGCGGCTGCTGGAGGAGACCTCGCCCGCCCGGCGGCTGCGGATGGTGCGGAAAGTGCTGCACCGCGAGGCGGGCATTCTGGACGCGTTGAGCGCCGTGCCCGCGCCGTTGTCGGAATTGGGCCAACTACCTCATCGCAACTGACCCGTCAAGCGGGCGGTGTAGGATACCGCGGGTGAATACCATGCGTGCGCTGCTCGGGCTCGACCTCCCGTTGATCGCGGTCAGCTTCGCCGACGACGACAGCGCGCGGGCGGCGGCGGAAGCGCGTTCCCTCGGGGTCGACGTGGCCGAATTGCGCATCGACCGGTTCTCGCGGACCGAGGTCGGGCACGTGCTCGACCAGGTGCGCGCGTTCGACGGGCTGCCCGTGCTGGCGACCGTGCGCTCGGCGGCGGAGGGCGGCGGGTGGAGCGGTTCCGAGGAGGCCCGGCTCGAGCTGTTCCGCGAGGTCGCGCCGCTGGTGGACGCGGTGGACGTGGAGCTGTCGTCGCGGGAGGTCGTGGCTGACGTGATCGCCGCCGCGCACGCGCACGACGCGGTGGCGATCGTGTCGTTCCACGATTTCGACCGCACGCCCGACATCGGTGAACTCGAAAACACCGTGCGTGCCGCGAAGGACGCCGGTGCGGATATCGTGAAGATTTCCACGATGGCGAACACCGGTGCCGACGTGAAGAAGTTGGCTTCTTTGTTGGTGAATTCCGGGGACGACACGGAAATGATCGTGATCGCCATGGGCGAGATCGGCACCGCGTCCCGCATCTTCTTCCCCGCGCTCGGTTCGCGGTTGACCTACACGTTCATCGGGCACCAGCCGACGTCGGGCCAACTCGATTACGCCGAGACGTCCCGGCTCGTCCGGCAGTTCTACCCGGGGTACGACCGGAGGGGCGCCGTCGACGCCTGAGCGTTCGACTCGGAGGTCCGGACGTAGGGCACGGCCGTCCTGAACGTGGGACACGCACGACGCGGGGGGACGACTCGCGCGGGCGTGCGGGAGTGTGCACTCACCGTGGGGTGTTGATTCGTCCTATTGCCCTCTAGTGGGATTGTTCAACAATCCCCTACGGTGTGGGCCACGGCACACCCTCACGGCTGCGAGGTGACCCACATGAGCACCACAGACGTAGACACGACCAAGGACGGCCCGTTCGCCTGGTTCCACACCCTGGGCCGCAACGGCAAGCGGGCGTTCGTCGGCGCGTTCGGCGGCTTCGGCCTGGACGCCTACGACTTCCAGGTCCTGCCCCTGAGCCTGTTCGCCATCACCGCCTACTTCGGCCTCACCACGGGCCAAGCGGGCCTGCTCAACACCGTCACCCTGGTCGTCTCCGCCCTCGGCGGCGCGATCGCGGGCATCCTCGCGGACCGGATCGGCCGCGTCCGCACCCTGATGATCACGGTCGTCACCTACGCCGTCTTCACGGTGCTGTGCGGCTTCGCCACCAGCTACGAGATGCTGATGGTGTTCCGCGCCCTGCAAGGCCTCGGCTTCGGCGGCGAGTGGGCCGCGGGCGCCATCCTCGTCGCCGAGTACTGCAAGCCGCAGTACCGGGGCCGGACGGTGGCGTTCATCCAGAGCTCGTGGGCCGTCGGCTGGGGCCTGAGCGTCATCGTCTACACCGCCGTGTTCAGCTTCCTGCCCCAGGACCTGGCCTGGCGGGTGCTGTTCTGGACCGGCGCGATCCCCGCGATCCTGGTCTTCTACGTCCGCCGCAACGTCAAGGACGCGCCGCGGGCCGAGCAGGCGTTGCGGACCAGCCCGGCCAAGGGCAGCTTCAAGGCCGTGTTCCGGGGCAGCCTCGGCCGCACCACGGTGTTCGCCGCGATCCTCGCCACCGGCGTCCAGGGCGGCTACTACACCCTGGCCGGCTGGGTGCCGACGTTCCTCAAGACCGAACGCGGCCTCAGCGTGGTCGGCACCGGCGGGTACCTGGCGCTGCTCATCAGCGGCGCGTTCGCGGGCTACGTCACCGGCGGCTACCTGACCGACCTGCTGGGCCGCAAGCGCACGTTCGCCCTGTTCGCCGTGCTCAGCGCCATCCTCATCGTGCTGTTCACCAACATCCCGCCGGGCGCCAACGGCCTGATCCTGCTGGTCACGTTCCCGCTCGGGTTCACCACGTCGGCGATCTTCAGCGGGTTCGGCTCGTTCCTCGCCGAGCTGTACCCGACCGAGCTGCGCGGCACCGGCCAGGGCTTCACCTACAACTTCGGCCGCGCGGTCGGCGCGTTCTTCCCCGCCCTGGTGGGCTTCCTGGCGCAGGGCATGGGCGTCGGCGGCGCGATGATCTTCGGCGCGATCGCCTACGGCATCGCCGTCCTCGCCCTGCTCGGCCTCCCCGAGACGAAAGGAGTCGAACTGCGATGACGATGACACCGGAACAGGTGCGCCGGGGGCACCAGGGGCCGACGGCCGGGCTCGCGGACGGCTACGCGCAGGCCAACCTCATCGCGGTCCCCGAGGACTGGGCCTACGACGTGCTGCTGTTCACCCAGCGCAACCCCAGGCCGTGCCCGGTCCTCGACGTCACCGACCGGGGCAGCACCACGACGTTCCTCGCGGGCAACGCCGACCTGATGCGCGACGTGCCCCGCTACCGGATCTGGGAGCACGGCGACCTGGTCGACGAGCCGACCGACGCCTCCCGCTACTGGCGCGACGACCTCGTCGCGTTCCTCATCGGGTGCAGCTTCACGTTCGAGTCCGCGCTCAAGCAGGCCGACGTCCCGCTGCGGCACGTCGAGCAGCGGCGCAACGTGCCGATGTACGTGACCGACCGCGAGTGCCGCCCCGCGGGCCGGCTGCACGGGCCGATGGTGGTCTCGATGCGCTACATCCCGGCCGACCTGGTCGACACCGCGAAGCGGGTCACCGCCCGGATGCCCGCCGTCCACGGCGCGCCGGTGCACGTGGGCGACCCGGGCGCGCTCGGCATCGACGACCTGGACCAGCCGGACTTCGGCGACCGCACCGAGCCGCACGAGGGCGACGTGCCGGTGTTCTGGGCCTGCGGCGTGACGCCGCAGGCGGCCGTGATGGCGTCCAAACCGCCGTTCGCGATCACCCACGCGCCGGGGCACATGTTCGTCACCGACGTGCCCGACCTGGCCTACCAGCTCTAGGCCCGGCCGGCGCTAGCCGAGCCGGCGGCCGAGGTCGTCCAGACCGTTCCACGCGGCCAGGCAGCCGTACGCCAGCGCCGTGCCCAAGGGCCACGCCAGCAAGCCCCACCACGTCTCCAGCACCGGGGCCAGGGCGATCACGTCACCCACCGCGGGCGCGGCGTCGACGGCGTACCGGCTGCCCGCCGCGCCGATCCCGGTCAGCTGGGCGAGGTAGGCCGCCACGAGCGCGCCGAGCGTGGCGGCGAGCATCACCACCGGGCCGCGGCGCTCCCGCAGCAGCCACACCGCGATGCCCGTGACCAGCCCGGCGGCCAGCCCGATCAGCACGAACAGCATCAGCCCGTCGAGCCGGTGGTAGCTCTCGCCGGTCACCGGGATCAGCGAGCCGTCCTGCTGCGCCACCACGTTCTGCGGCGGCGCGAGCCTCGCCCACAGCCACCCCGCGGGCAGCCCGAACAGCGAGATCACGGACAGCACGGAGAACGAGGGCAGCAGGTCGCGCTTCACCACGACCCGCGGCCGTCGGACCACGTAGTAGTACTCGAACGCCGGCGCGGGTGGCACCCGAACGGGCGTCGCCCGCTCGTCCACCGGTTGCTCCGCCACCCGACGACCTCCCTGCACCCGTGACCAGATGCAGGGCAGGTTACCGCGCGGAGGTGATCTCGCCGTGGCGGCTGCACGTGGCCGTCCACCCGGCGGGTGTCACCTGCACGACCATCCGGCGCGCGCACTCCGCGCAGAACCGCGGCGGATCGATCACACCCAGCCGCGACGCGCACGCGGAGTGGTCGGCCTCCGCGCTCGCCTTGCCGCAGAATCCGCAGTACGCCACAGCACCCAGCCCGCTCGTCACAGGGTCTTGCTCAGTTCCTTGATCGGCATGGACAGCTCGGTCAGCATGTCGAGGTCCTGCTGGGCAGGCCGGCCGAGGTTGGTCAGGTAGTTGCCGACGATGATCGCGTTGACGCCGCCGAGCATGCCCTGCTTGGCGCCGAGGTCGCCGAAGGTCAGCTCACGGCCGCCGGCGAAGCGCAGGATCGTGCGCGGCAGGGCGAGCCGGAACGCGCCCACGGTCCGCAGCGCCTCGGGGCCCTCGACCACCGGGTAGTTCTCGTACGGGGTGCCCGGGTTGGGGATCAGGAAGTTGAGCGGCACCTCGTCGGGCTCCAGCTCCGCCAGCTGCACGGCGAACTCGGCGCGCTGCTCCAGCGTCTCCCCCATGCCGATGATGCCGCCGCAGCAGACCTCCATGCCGGCCGTGCGGATCATCTTCAGCGTGTCCCAGCGCTCCTCCCACGAGTGCGTGGTGACCACGTTCGGGAAGTGGGAGCGGGCGGTCTCCAGGTTGTGGTTGTAGCGGTGGACGCCCATGTCCACCAGCTCGTCCACCTGCTCCTGCGTGAGCATGCCGAGCGAGCACGCGATCTGGATGTCGTTGCCGTCCTCGCGGATGGCCTTGATGCCGTCGCGCACCTGCGAGAGCAGCCGCTTGTCCGGCCCGCGCACGGCGGCGACGATGCAGAACTCGGACGCGCCGGTCTCCGCGGTCTGCCGGGCCGCGCGCACCAGGCCGGGGATGTCCAGCCACGCCGAGCGCACCGGCGAGGGGAACTGACCGGACTGCGAGCAGAAGTGGCAGTCCTCGGGGCAGCCGCCGGTCTTGAGCGACACGATGCCCTCGACCTCGACCTCCGGGCCGCACCAGCGCATCCGCACCTCGTGCGCCAGCTCCAGCAGCTCCGGGATGCGCTCGTCGGGCAGTCGGAGGACTTCGAGCACCTGTTCCTCGGTCAGCCCGACCCCCCGCTCCAGCACCTGCTCGCGGGCAACGCCGAGGACATCGACCTGTTCAGGGGCTGCGGTCACAACGTCTCCTCGTCATCCGGCGGTGGTCCGCCGTGCAGTCTGCCGCACGGAACCCCGCCCGCCCGAGCGACGTGCGTCACTGGTTCGTTCCACCACGGGCGGGCCGTCAGCAGGTGTGCGGCGCGGCGAACTTCTCCGGGTCGAACGTACCGCCGAACCACGGCGACAGGCCTTCCCTCGCCCGGTCCGCGAACTCGGACCGGCCCAGCGCCGCCATGCCGTCGGGCAGCACGCCCAGCAGCGGCGCGCCCGCCGCCTCGGGCAGGTCGACCAGGTTCGTGCGGGCGGCCAGGTCGGGCACGGCGGGCCAGCGGCCCACCACCACGCCGACCGACTCCAGGCCTCGGCGCAGCAGGGCCTCGGCGGTCAGCGCGGTCATGTTCAACGTGCCCAGGCCCGGGTGCGCGACGATGAGCACCGGCGCGTTGAGCGCCCACGCCGCGTCGGCGATGGTCGAGCCCGCGTCGTCGAAGCGGACCAGCAGCCCGCCCGCGCCCTCCACCAGCACGAGGTCGTGCGTCTCGTCCAGCGCCACGGCCGCCGAGGCGACCTCGCTGGGGTGCAACGCGGGCCGCCCGGAGCGGCGCGCGGCCGTGGCCGGTGCCAGCGGTTCCGGGTAGCGGCGCAGTTCACGGGTGGTGACGGAGCCGGCGAGGCGGGCCACCTCGGCGAGGTCGCCGGGCTCGCCGTCGGCGACACCGGTCTGCGCGGGCTTGAGCACGGCGACCCGTCGACCGTCGGCCGCGGCCAGGGCCGCCAGGGCGGCGACGACCACGGTCTTGCCGACCTCGGTGCCGGTGCCGGTGATCACGAGGACGCTCACGGCGACTCACCCTAGGCCTATACGGAGCGTTGTGGTCCTCCGCGTTCTACAGTCACCGCTATGAGTGAGATCGTTCTCTACGGGGCGAACTGGTGCGGCGACTGCCGGCGGGCCAAGGCGTGGCTGCGGGAGCACGAAGTGCCGTTCACCGACATCGACGTCGAGCAGGACGACGCGGCCCGCGACCGCGCGATCGAGCTCGC
Source organism: Actinosynnema sp. NPDC002837 (assembly GCF_040295345.1). Classification (NCBI taxonomy): domain Bacteria; kingdom Bacillati; phylum Actinomycetota; class Actinomycetes; order Pseudonocardiales; family Pseudonocardiaceae; genus Actinosynnema; species Actinosynnema sp. NPDC002837. The sequence goes on along the minus strand of NZ_JBEOVG010000002.1, from coordinate 82,995 downwards.
CGGCGGGCGCAAGAACATCCCGGTCATCGCGCTGCCGGACGGTCGCGTCCTGGTGGAGCCGACGAACACCGAGCTGGCCGCAGCGGTCGACGGCTGACGTGGCGAAGAACGGCAGGCGCAAGGAGCGCCAGCGGGGTGCGCAACGCGCTCGGGACAGCTCGTCGGTCCGCACCGCGGGCCCGCCGGCGCCGCCGAAGCCGAAGAGCTGGTTCCAGCAGCAGGGCGGCGGCGTCCAGACCCTCATCGTCCTGGGTGTCACCGCACTGGTGGTCGGCGGGCACTTCTTCCTGTGGGGCGTGGTGTTCCCGGCGGTGGGCGCGGCGGTCGGCCGGGTGCCGGTCGTGTCGACCGCGACGGGCTGGCTGTTCGGCGGCGGCGCGTTCGTCGCGTGGGGCGTGGTGGCGATCAACCACGACACCGCCAAACCGGGGACGCTCAAACGGCTCCGGGTCGTGGCGTGGGTGTGGTCGGCGATCGCCGTGCAGCTGTTCCCGACCGGCTACGCCAACGGCATCAGCCTGCCGGTGGACTTCTGGGCGGGCGTCTACGCGGGCGCGTACGGCGTGATCCTGACGCCGGTCGCCCTCGGCGTCGTCGCGCTGGGCTGGTGGCTGCTGGTCAACAAGCTGGCCGGGCACAAGGCGGAGCCGACCAACCAGGCGGTCGGCTGGATCTGCGTCGGCTACGCGACGTTGCTGCTCGTGTGGGGCTCAACGCTGCTGCGCGTGTGACGCCTCGGCCGCGGCGACGACGGCGGCGGCGATCGTCGCCACGTCGTCGTCCGTGCTGATGAACGGCGGCATGGTGTAGATCAGGTCGCGGAACGGCCGCAGCCACACGCCGTGGTCGACGGCCGCGGCGGTGGCGGCGGCCAGGTCCACCGGGTGGTCCAGCTGCACGACGCCGATCGCCCCGAGCACCCGGACGTCACCGGGTGCGTCCGCGAGGCCCGACCGCAGGCCGGCCTCGATCCGCCGCACCGACGACCGCCAGTCCTGCGCCAGCAGCAGGTCGGTCGACGCCAGCGCGACTGCCGAGGCCAGCGGGTTGCCCATGAACGTCGGCCCGTGCGCGAGCACCGGCACCTCGCCCTGGGAGATGCCGTCCGCCACGCGTGACGTGCACAGCGTCGCGGCCATCGACAGGTAACCGCCGGTGAGCGCCTTGCCCAGGCACATGATGTCCGGGCTGATCCCGGCGTGGTCGGCGGCGAACAGCTCGCCGGTGCGGCCGAAGCCGGTGGCGATCTCGTCGAAGATCAGCAGGACGTCGTGCGCCAGGGTCAGCTCGCGCAGCACGTGCAGGTAGCGCGGGTCGTGGAAGCGCATCCCGCCCGCGCCCTGCACCACCGGCTCCACGATGACCGCGGCCAGCTCGTCGGCGTGCGCCTCGATCAGGTCCGCCAGCTCCTGCACGTACGCGGTGTCGAGGTCGCGCGGCGGCGCGGACGCGAACACCTGCTCCGGCAGCACGCCTCGCCACAGCGAGTGCATCCCGCCCTCCGGGTCGCACACCGCCATCGGCTGGAACGTGTCGCCGTGGTACCCGCCGCGCCAGGTCAGCAGCCGCCGCTTCTCCGGCCGGCGCCGCGACCGCCAGTGCTGCAGCGCCATCTTGATCGCGACCTCGACCGACACCGACCCCGAGTCGCACAGGAACACGTGCTGCAACGGCTCGGGCGTGATCTCCACCAGCCGTGCCGCCAGCGCCACCGCGGGCTCGTGGGTCAGGCCGCCGAACATCACGTGACTCATCCGGCCGAGCTGGTCGCGCAGCGCCCCGTCCAGCACGGGGTGCCGGTAGCCGTGGATGGCGGCCCACCACGACGACATGCCGTCGACCAGCTCGCGCCCGTCGTCCAGCCGGAGCCGGACACCCTCGGCCGAGGAGACCACCAGCGGCTCCAGGGTGCCCGGCATCGGGCCGTACGGGTGCCAGACGTGCGCCTGGTCCAGCTTCAGCAGCTCATCGCGCTCCACGAGGGGTCAGGCTAACCGGCAGCGACTGGAGCCCGCGGATGAGCACTCCCGGCCGCCACTTCAGCGCGTCCGGGTCCGCGGCGAAGGCGACGTCGAACCGGTCCAGCAGCGTCCCGATCGCGATCTCGCCCTCCATCCGGGCCAGCGGGGCGCCCAGGCAGTAGTGGACGCCGTGGCCGAACGCCAGGTGCCCGGCGGCCTGCCGGGTGATGTCGAGCCGGTCCGGGTCCGGGAACCGGGAGGCGTCGCGGTTGCCGCCGGACAGCGACACCACCACCACGCTGTCCTTCGGGATGACCACGTCACCCAGTTCCACGTCCTCGTTGGTGTAGCGGAACGTGGCCTGGTTGACCGGGCTCTCGAAGCGCAGGAACTCCTCCACCGCGCCGGGCAGCAACGAGCGGTCGGCGCGCAGCTTGTCCAGCTGCTCCGGGTTGCGCAGCAGGTGGTACACGCCGTTGGCGATCAGGTTGACCGTCGTCTCGTGCCCGGCGACCAGGAGCAGGAACGCCATGGCGATCAGCTCCATCGGTTCCAGCCGGTCGCCGTCCTCGTCGGCCTGGACCAGCGCCGAGAAGAAGTCGTCACCGGGCGCGGTCCGCTTGTGCTCGACCAGCTTCGCCAGGTAACCCGCCATCTGGGCGCCCGCCTGCTGGAGCTCCTCCGGCTCCCCGTTGCCGCCGACCAGCACGTTGGACCAGACGCGGAACTCGTCGCGCTCGTCCATCGGCACGTCGAGCATCTCGCAGATCACCGTGATGGGCAGCGGGAACGCCAGCGCGTCGACCAGGTCGACGTCGCCCTTCTCCCCCGCCTCGTCCAGCAGTTGGTCGGTGATCTCCTGGATGCGCGGCCTCAGCTGCTCGACCCGCCGGGCGGTGAACGCCTTCATGACCAGCTTGCGCAGCCGGGTGTGGTGCGGCGGGTCCATGTTGAGCATGTGCTGCACCAAGGACTCGTCGAACGCGGGCGCGTCACCGCCGTCGACCCGGTTGCGCTCCATGACCTCCGGGAAGCGCTCGAAGTGCTTGCTGAACCGCGGGTCGGCCAGCGCCGACCGCGCCTCCTCGTACCGGGTGACCAGCCACGCCTTCGTGCCTCGCGGCAGCACGATCTGCGACGCCGCCGCCTGCTCGCGCAGCCGGGCGTGGTACGCGTGCGGATCGGCGAAGTAGTCCTCGCCGAGCACGTCGAGACCGGCGATCTTCTCCCCCACAGGGATCCCCTCCTCGTTTGAGTTAACCCTGTTCACTCAAACGATCCGAGGCTCCCTCTTGTCCCCGATTGCGGACTTTGTCACCCGATCAGCCCAAGCACCCAGGGCCGAGCAGAGCCTTCAAATCACCCATAAGGGACGGTGTGGGCGTAACCCGGAGGGCGTCGTCCAGCTTCAGCAACGTGTTGCGGCTGCTGTTGATGACCAGGTTCAGGTGCACCTCGGTGGTGCCGGGGTGCGCGGAGAGGACTTCCTTGAGCGACGTCACGAGCTTCGGGTCGCAGCGCGACGCCGCCACCTTCAGCCTCAACGCCTGCGCGCCCAGCTCCGACAGGTCCGGCACGACCAGGTCGTTGGCGATCAGCGAGATCCGGTCCTCCCGCTTGGCCACCCGCGCCTTGACCAGCACGATCGCGTCCTCGGCCACCGACATGCCGTGCACCACGTAGCTCTTGGGGAAGAACAGCACCTCGATGCCGCCGGCGAGGTCTTCGAGCATCGCCGACGCCCACGGCTCGCCGTTCTTGTTCACCCGGCGGGTGACCGTCGCGAGGATGCCGCCCAGCGTGACCTGCGTGCCGTCCGGCACGTCGCCTTCCAGGATGCGCGGGATCGTGGTGTCGGAGTAGGAGCTGAGCACCTGCTCCACGCCGTTGAGCGGGTGGCCGGACACGTACAGGCCCAGCATCTCCCGCTCCAGCGTGAGCTGGTGCTTGGACTCCCAGTGCTCGTCGGGGATCTTGACGTCGAACACGCTCGTGCCGTCGTCGCCGCCACCGTCGCCGAACAGGTCGAACTGGCCGCGCGCCTCTTCCTTCTTGGTCAGCATGATCGCGTCGACCGCCTCGACGTGCACCATGTGCAGGCCCTTGCGCGGGTGGCCGAGCGAGTCGAACGCGCCCGCCTTGATCAGCGATTCGACGACCTTCTTGTTGCACGCCTGCACGTCGACCTTGCGCAGGAAGTCGGAGAAGTCGGCGAACTTCCCCTTCTCCTTGCGGGTCTTGATGATGGCGTCGACCACGTTCGCGCCGACGTTGCGGATCGCGCCCAGGCCGAACCGGATGTCGTTGCCGACCGCGACGAACTCGCGCTCGGACTCGTTGACGTCCGGCGGCAGCACGGTGATGCCCATCCGCCGGCACTCGGCCAGGTAGATGGCCGACTTGTCCTTGTTGTCCGAGTTCGTGGTGAGCAGCGCGGCCATGTACTCGCCGGGGTAGTTGGCCTTGAGGTACGCCGTCCAGTACGCGATCAGGCCGTACGCGGCGGAGTGCGCCTTGTTGAACGCGTAGTCCGCGAACGGGACCAGGATGTCCCACAGCGTCTTGATCGCCTCGGGCGAGTAGCCGTTGGCGATCATGCCCGCCTCGAAGCCCTCGTACTCCTTGTCGAGGATCTCCTTCTTCTTCTTGCCCATCGCGCGGCGGAGCAGGTCCGCTTGTGCGAGCGAGTAGCCCGCCACCTTCCGCGCGATCGCCATGACCTGCTCCTGGTACACGATCAGGCCGTACGTCGTGTCCAGGATCTCGGCCAGCGGCTCGCGCAGCTCCTCGTGGATCGGCACGATCTCCTGCTGCTTGTTCTTGCGCAGCGCGTAGTTCGTGTGCGAGTTCGCGCCCATCGGGCCGGGCCGGTACAGCGCGATGACGGCCGAGACGTCCTCGAAGTTGTCCGGCCGCATCAGCCGCAGCAGGTCGCGCAGGGCGCCGCCGTCGAGCTGGAACACGCCCAGGGTGTCGCCGCGGCCCAGCAGCTCGTAGGTCTTGCGGTCGTCCAGGGGCACCGTCGAGATGTCGACGTCGCCCTTGCCGTTGAGCGCGATGTTCTTCAGCGCGTCGTCGATCGTGGTCAGGTTGCTCAGGCCGAGGAAGTCCATCTTCAGCAGGCCGAGCGTCTCGCACGTCGGGTAGTCGAACTGGGTGATGATCGACCCGTCCTGCGGGCGCATCCAGACCGGGATGTGGTCGGTCAGCGGCTCCGCGGACATGATCACCGCGCAGGCGTGCACGCCCGCGTTGCGGATCAGGCCCTCCAGCCCGCGGCCGGTGTCGATGATCTCCTTGACCTGCGGGTCGGTCTCGTACAGCGCGCGCACCTCGGCGGCCTCGGAGTACCGCTTGTGCGACGGGTCGAAGACGCCGGCCAGCGGGATGTCCTTGCCCATCACGGCGGGCGGCATGGCCTTGGAGATGCGGTCGGCCACCGCGTAGCCCGGCTGCCCGTACAGCACGCGGGCGGAGTCCTTGATCGCCGCCTTCGCCTTGATCGTGCCGAACGTGATCACCTGGGCGACCTTGTCGACGCCCCACTTCTCGGTGACGTACCGGATCACGTCGCCGCGCCTGCGCTCGTCGAAGTCGATGTCGATGTCGGGCGGGCTGACGCGGTCGGGGTTGAGGAACCGCTCGAAGATCAGGCCGTGTGCCAGCGGGTCGAGGTCGGTGATGCCCATCGCGTACGCGATCAGCGCGCCCGCGGCGGAACCGCGGCCCGGACCGACGCGGATGCCGTTGGCCTTGGCCCAGTTGATGAAGTCGGCGACCACCAGGAAGTACGACGGGAAGCCCATCTGCAGGATCACGTCGATCTCGAACTCGACCTGCTTGCGGTGGACCTCGTCGACGCCGTCCGGGAACCGGCGGCGCATGCCCTCCCAGACCTCGTCGCGGAAGTAGTCCGCCTCGGTCTTGCCCTCGGGGGTCGGGTAGCGCGGCATCAGGTTCTGGAAGGCGAACATGCCGGTGGTGTCGACCTTCTCGGCCACCAGCAGGGTGTTGCGGCACCCCTCCTGCCAGGCGTCGGAGGAGTCGATCGCGCGCATCTCGTCGGGCGACTTCAGGTGGTAGCCCGTGCCGTCGAACTTGAACCGGTTCGGGTCCGCGAGCGTCTTGCCGGTCTGCACGCACAGCAGCGCCGCGTGCGCGTCGCGGTCCTCGGAGTAGGTGTAGTGCGAGTCGTTGGTCACCACGAACGGGATGCTGAGCTTCTTGGCGATGTCCAGCAGCCCGCCCCGGACGCGGCTCTCGATCTCGATGCCGTGGTCCATGAGCTCGACGAAGAAGTTGTCCGCGCCGTAGATGTCGCGCCACTTCGCGGCGGCCTCCAAGGCCTCCTTCTCGTGGCCGAGGCGGAGCCTGGTCTGCACCTCGCCGGACGGGCAGCCGGTCGTCGCCATCAGCCCCGCCGAGTGCTCGGCGATCAGCTCGACGTCCATCCGGGGCCACTTGCCCAGCTGGCCCTCGGTGGAGGCGCGGCTGGACATCTTCATCAGGTTGTGCAGGCCCTCGTTGTTGCGAGCCCAGATCGTCTGGTGCGTGTACGCGCCGCTGGCGGAGACGTCGTCGGCCTTCTGCCCGGGGTCGCCCCACAGGACGCGCTTCTTGTTGAAGCGGGACTCCGGCGCCAGGTACGCCTCGATGCCGACCACCGGCTTGATGCCGGCCGCGGTCGCCTGCTTGTAGAAGTCGTACGCGCCGTACATGTTGCCGTGGTCGGTGATCGCGGCGGCGGGCATGCCCATCCGCTCGCACTCGGCGAACATGTCCTTCAGCTTGGCCGCGCCGTCGAGCATCGAGTACTCGGTGTGCACGTGGAGGTGCACAAACGAGTCGGACACCCAAACCCCCCTGAAGATCGCAGCGGGCCCGGGACGAAGCGCTCGGGCAGAGACTCGCCCGACCCTATAACGCCCTCGGCGGATCACGAATGGCGGCACGCCGAGGTCACCGGGAGCGACGGCCGCATCCCTCCGCGTGTGACGAGGTGAACGCCACACGCCGTCGGCGGGCCGATGCCGCGAAGATCTCCCCAGGCGGGTAGCGTTCGAGGTGTGGTAGCGCCGGACCCCGTCGACGCCCGTCTCCTGGCCATGATCGCCGAGATGGGTCGTGCCGCCGTGCACGAGGTGGCCGCACGGCTGGGCATGGACCCCCGGGAGGCCGCCACCCGGCTGATCACGTTGTCCGGCAGCGGGTTGCCGCTGCTCGTCGGCGTGGAGTGCGACCCGAACGGCATCCGCAAGGCGCTGGCCAACAGCGTGGCGTGGGGCAACTACTCGGGGCCCGGCGGCCAGGCCGCCCGCGGCACGCCGAGCGGGCCGTACCCGCCGGCGCCGGGCACGGTGCAGGGCACGCCGTCCGGCTCCTACCCCGGCTACCCCGGTCCGCAGGGGCCGCCGAGCACCCCGTTCCCGGCGCAGCCGCAGACCGGTCCGCAGCCCGCGGCGTCCGGTCCGGTGCGCGTGCCGGAGCCGGTCAGCACGTGGGGCGTGCCGGGCACGTCCGGCTGGGCTCGCGGCGACCAGGCGCCCGCGCCGCGCTCGCGCACCGGCAAGATCGGCAGCACGTTGGAGACCGAGGGCCTGGAGGGCGCCCGGTTCACCATCCAGCTGGTCGAGGTGGTCGACCCGGCGGACTTCCTGTTCACCGCGGCCGGGTACAAGCTGGCCGACGGCGAGCGGGCCGTGGTCGTGCACACGGAGCTGGCGAACATCGGCCAGGTGCCGTTCAACGCGCTGCCCGACATGTACCTCGTGCTGATGACCAACAAGGGTGAGACGGTCGGCAAGGCGCCGGTGTCGCTGTCGTCCCGGCCGCCGCACAAGATCGGCGTGCAGCCGGGCGAGACGGCCGGCGGCCACACCGTCTACGTGCTGCCCGAGGACACCGTGATCTTCTCGGTGCGCTGGAGCTCCCGCCCCGAGACCGACCTGAACACCCTGGTCTGGACCATCGACGACTGACCGGCCCGCGTGTCCGACGTCGGGCTCACGCGTGCTGGGTGTCGGGCTCGCGGCGGGCGGTCGGTTCGGTGTCCCGGGTGATGCCCACGTCGCCCCTGGTCAGGACGGCGAACAGGATCACGGCCAGGATTGTCGCGCCCGCCATCACGGTCACCATCGGCAGCACGCTCGCCGAACCGCCCGCGCCGACCAGCGGCGCCATCAGGCCACCGACCATGAACGTCGTCACGCCCAGCACGGCCGACGCGCTGCCCGCCGCCTCCGGGTGCCGCGCCATCGCCAGCGACCCGGCGTTCGGCATGAGCAGGCCGACGCTCATCGTCAGCACGAACAGCGGTGGCAGGAACGTCGCCAGCCCGCCGCCGACGAGCCCGCCCACCAGCAACCCGATCCCACCGGTCGCCGCACCCGCCAGCCCGATCTTGAGCAGCGGACGCGGCATGATCCGGCCCGTCAGCCTGGTGTTGAGCAGCCCCGCCAGGACGATCGCCACCGAGTTCGCGCCGAACACCAGGCTGAACTGCTGCGGGCTCAACCCGTACACGCCCTGGAGCACGAACGACGCCCCGGCGACGTAGCCGAACAGGGAGCCCAGCGCCAGCGCCGACGCCAGCGCGTAGCCGACGAACTTGCGGTCGGCCAGCAGCCCGCCGAACACCTTGATCGTGAGCAGCAGGTTCGCCGGCCGCCGCTTGTTCCGCGGCAACGTCTCCGGCAGGCCCACGGCCAGGGCGATCAGCAGGGCCAACCCGATCAACGCGAGCGCGATGAACGTGCCGCGCCAACTGGTGAACCTCAGCAGCTGACCGCCCAGCACCGGGGCCGCCACCGGCCCCAGGCTGTTGACCAGCATCATCAACGACATGAACCGCGCCATCGCGAGACCCTCGAACCGGTCGCGCGCCACCGCCATCGCGACCACGAACCCGGCCGCCACGCCGAGCCCTTGCAGCAGCCGCAGGCCGGAGAGCGCGAGCGCGCTGGGCGCCACCGCGCAGAACAGCGAGGTCACGACGTAGCTGCCGATCCCGACCAGCAGCGGACGCCGCCTGCCCCACGAGTCCGACAGCGGGCCCACGAGCAGCTGCCCGACCGACAGACCGATGATGAACGTGGTCAGCGACAGCTGGATCTGCGACTCGGTCGAGCCGAACTCCGCCGCGATGCCCGGGAACGCGGGCAGGTAGGTGTCGATCGAGAGCGGGCCGAGCAGGCACAGGGTGCCCAGCAGCACCACCAGTCGGGACCTGTTGTCCATCGCCAACCCCCAGTGCTCGTCTGGCAAAAGCTTCGCAAGCCAAACGATCCGGGGAAAGCGATATGTCCGAGGTCACGCGCTGGGCGCAAGTGTTTCGCCCCGGACGGCTCAATATCCCTCTGCGCGCAGGAATTCCAGGGCGGCGGCGAGGTCGTCGGGGTACTCGCTGGTGAACGACACCCACTGGTTGTCGGCCGGGTGGTGGAAGCCGAGCGTGCGGGCGTGCAGCCACTGCCTGGTGACGCCGAGGCGCTTGGCCAGCACCGGGTCCGCGCCGTAGGTGATGTCGCCGACGCACGGGTGCCGCAACGCGGAGAAGTGCACCCGGATCTGGTGCGTGCGACCGGTTTCCAGGTGCACGTCGAGCAGCGACGCGGCGCGGAACGCCTCCACCACCTCGTAGTGCGTGATGCTCGGCTTGCCGTTCGCCATCACGGCGAACTTGTAGTCGTGCTTGGGGTGCCGGTCGATCGGCGCGTCGATGGTGCCCTTGATCGGGTCCGGGTGGCCCTGCACGAGCGCGTGGTAGAGCTTGTCGACCGTGCGCTCCTTGAACGCGTGCTTCAACGCCGAGTACGCGTGCTCGCTCTTGGCCACCACCATGACGCCGGTCGTGCCGACGTCCAGCCGGTGCACGACGCCCTGGCGCTCGGCGGCGCCCGACGTGGCGATCCGGACGCCCGCCGCGGCCAGGCCGCCGACCACGGTCGGACCGGTCCAGCCGGGGCTGGGGTGCACGGCCACGCCGACCGGCTTGTCGACCACGATCACGTCGTCGTCCTCGTGCAGGACCACCAGGCCCTCCACGGGCACGGCCTGCACCTGCACCGGGCGTTCCGGCTCGGGGAGGGTGATCTCCAGCACGGAGCCCGCGACCAGGCGGTCCGACTTGCCGGCGGGCTGCCCGTCGAGCACGACGTCACCCGATTCGGTCAACGCCGCCACCACGGTCCGCGACAGGCCGAGGAGCTTGGCCAGACCGGCGTCGACCCTCATCCCGTCCAAGCCGTCCGGCACCGGAAGGGACCGGTAGTCGCCGCTCATGCGCACACCTCGCTGACGCTCGGCGTGGCAAGAGCGGGGCCGGCTGCGTTGAATGACTCGCTCGCAAGCTCGCTCATGCGCCCGCCTTCTTCTCGCTGGACTTCTTCTCCACGCGGGTGCCGTCGTAGTCGCGCTGGAGCAACGCCATCAGCACGATCACGCCGCCGCCCACGCAGATGGCGGAGTCCGCCAGGTTGAACACGGGGAAGAAGTTGCCCCACGGGTCGAGCACCGAGATGAAGTCGACCACGCCGCCGCGCAGCGGGCCGGGGCCGCGGAAGATCCGGTCGACCAGGTTGCCCATCGCGCCGCCCAGGACCAGGCCGAGGCCGATGGCCCAGCCGACCGACCGCAGCCGGCGCGCGATCCACAGGATGAACACGACCACGCCGGAGGCGATCAGGGCGAGGATCACCGTCCAGCCCTCGGCCAGGCCGAACGCGGCGCCGGTGTTGCGGATCAGCGGCAGGTAGAGCAGGCCGCCGAACAGCTCGATCGGCTCGCGCCCCTCCAGCTTGTCCACCGCGATGATCTTGCTGACCAGGTCGAGCGCCAACACCAGCGGCGCGATGACGGCCAGCAGCAGGACCCGTCGCTTCGGCAGCGGTGCGTCCGGCTGGTCCGGCGTGTCCGGCTCGGTGTTGGGATCGGTGCTCACCGGGCCATTGTCCAGCATCGGAGTCAGCGCAGGAACGGCGGGAGCGCGCGCTGGTCGTCCAGCGGCGCCCAACGACCCTCCCGGACCTCGTACTCCCACCGCGAGCCCTCGACCACGAGCGCGCGCAACGCGGCCACGAACCGGTCCACGTGCTCCTCGGTGGTGCCCAGCCCGATCGACGCGCGCAGCGCGCGTTCGCCGTGGGCGAGCCGGTGCACGGCCACGTGCGCGCAGAACGCGCCGTCACGCACGCCGATGCCGTGCTCGGCGGACAGCGCGGCGGCCAGGTAACCGGCGTCCTGGCCACCGACGGTGAAGCTCACCACACCCACCCGGTCCTGGTCCGAGCCGAACAGCGTCAGCTCGTGCACGCCGGGCACGGTCTTCAGGCCCTCGCGCAGCCGCGCCAGCAGCACGCGCTCGTGCTCGGTGGTCTGCTCCCAGTGCCTGCCCAGCACGTCGCACGCCACGGCCAGCGCGTGCACGCCCACCACGTTCGGCGTGCCCGCCTCGTGCCGCTCGGGCACCGCCGACCAGGCCACGCCCAGCCGGTCGCCGTGGTCGGTGACGCGGGCCGTCGCACCACCGCCCACCAGGTACGGCTCGGCGGCCTGCAACCAGTCGGACCGGCCGACCAGCACGCCCGCGCCGAACGGGGCGTAGATCTTGTGCCCCGAGAGCACGGTGTAGTCGACGTCCAGCGCACGCACGTCCACCGGCCGGTGCGGCGCGAGCTGGGCGGCGTCCAGGGCGATCCGGGCGCCGTGCCGGCGGGCCACCCGGGCCAGCTCGGCCACCGGCCAGATCTCGCCGGTCACGTTGGACGCGCCGGTCACCACGACCAGCCGCGGGCCGACCGGCGCCGCGCGCAGCGCCCGGTCCAGCTCCAGCACCGCCTGGGCGGGCGAGGCCGGCGTGCGCAGGCGACGCACGTTCGGGCCGCGCCACGGCAGCAGCGCGGCGTGGTGCTCGGTGTCGAAGAGGATCACGGCGGTGTGCTTCGGCAGGCTCCTGGCCAGCAGGTTCAGCGCGTCGGTGGTGTTGCGGGCGAACACCACGGCGTCGCTGTCGCGGGCGTTGAGGAACCGCCGGACCGACGAGCGGGCCTGCTCGTAGACCTTGGTGCTGACCTGCGAGGCGAAGCCCGCGCCCCGGTGCACGCTGGCGTACCAGGGCAGCACCTCGTCCACGGCGTCGCGGACCTGCTCCAGGCACGGCGCGCTGGCCGCGTGGTCGAGGTTGGCGTACTCGACGCGCTCACCGGTGACCAGCGGCACGCGCAGCGACGCGCCGACCACACGGGGCAGAGCCGCGACGGTGGTGGTGAGGGGAACTGCGATCGTCATGACGCCCTCCGGGGGTCCGGGGACACCCCACCGGAGAGGGAGCCCGCGCTTGCCGGGCGCCCTGCGCGCCAGGCCAGGTCCTCACCAGGGGCACCCCACCGCGGTAGGAGGGTTGCCGGCCAGCAAGCCTGGGCTTAGCGCTGGCACTCATGACCTTCGCCCCGAAGCTAACCCAGCCCGCGCGTCCCCGTCGAGGGGCGTTCACATCCTGGGAGCGCCACGGCGGGGCCGGCGTCGCGATCCTGGGGCGTCACGACGGGGCCGGCGCGGGACGTCACGAGCCGTCCCGGGCACGTCACGGCAGACCGACGTCGCCCTTCCAGCGCGCGAACCGACCCGCCCGGTCCACGGCGCGGATGCGGCGCTCGGTCGCCGTGCGCATGGCCTCGGTGCACACCACCAGCAGCTGGTCGTGCTCCTGCAAGCGGGTCGTCGGCTGCGGCGTGAAGCCGTTCGCGTCCCGCACCACGAGGCTCACCGACGAGCCCGGCGGCAGCCGCAGCTCGGACAGGTACACGCCGTGCAGCTTGGAGCCGGGCTGGATGCGGACCTGGAGCAGCTCCGCGCCCAGGTCGTCCAGCGCCGACGAGTCGACCTGCACCTCGTGCGCCTCGCCGGACTTGACCAGCCCCAGCCACTTGGCCAGCCACGGCAGGCTCGTGCCCTGCACCACGGTCAGCACCACGACCAGCACGAACACCGCGTCCACCAGCTGCTGCGCCCCGCGCACGCCCTGGATCAGCGGGATCAGGGCGAACACGATCGGCACGGCCCCGCGCAGCCCGGACCACGAGATGAACACCTGCTCCCGCCACGGCACCCGGAACGGCAGCGCCGCGAACGCCACCGACAGCGGCCGGGCCAGCAGCACCAGCACCGCGCCCGCCACCAGCGCGGGCACCAGCGCGTCGAGCAGCCGTCCCGGCGACGCGTACAGGCCGAGCAGCACGAACAGGCCGATCTGCGCGATCCAGCCCAGCCCTTCGGCGAACGACAGGGTGTCCGCCCGGTGCGGCAGGCGGGCGTTGCCGAGCACGAGGGCGGCGATGTAGACGGCCAGGAAGCCGGACGCGTGCGCGAGGTCGCCGACGGTGTAGGCGAGCAGGCACACCGCGACCGTGGCCAGCGGGTACAGGCCGGTGGCGGGCAGCGCGGCCCGGCGCAGGCCGACGCCGCCGAGCCAGCCGAGCACGATCCCGATCACCCCGCCCGCGATCAGCTCGTAGCCCATCAGCAGCGGCGCGGTCCACGTGATCGGGTCCGGCGCGGCGAGCAGCACGACGGCGATGTAGACCGGCGCGTCGTTGATGCCGGACTCCAGTTCCAGCGAGCCGATGAGCCGCTTGCCGACGCCCACCCCGCGCAACACGCTGAACACGGCCGCCGCGTCGGTGGACGACAGCACGGCGCCCCACAGCAGCGCCGTGCGCCAGTCCATGTCCAGCAGGAAGTGCAGCGCGAACCCGGTGACCGCGATGCTCACGCCGACGGCGACCGTCGACAGCGCGATGCCGAGGCCGAGCGCGGGCTTCACCGCGCTCCACCGGGTGGTGAGACCACCCTCGGTGAGGATCAGCACGAGCGCCACCGTGCCGAGCGAGCGGGTCAGGTCGGCGTCCTCGAACTGGATGCCCACCACGGCTTCGCCGAGCAGCACCCCGATGCCGAGGTAGAGCAGGAGGGACGGCAGACCGAGCCGGATCGACACCCTGACCGCGATGACCGAGAGCAGCAGGACCGCGGCGGCTATGCCCAAGTAGCCCGTCACATCGCCCACTCGACCTCCACGCCGCCGCTGCGTCACCCGACGGGGTCATTCTCCCCGGTGATACCGAAATGGACGAATCCGGCACCGCACGCAGCGTCACCAGCCGAACGTCGCTAGCGGGAACCATGCGAAACCGTGCATGTTGACGACAGGGTCCGCCGCCCCCGGTCACCTCCACGTCCCCGCACCTCCCTGCTGGAGTCACCGTGAAGCTGCGAACGATCTCCATCGCGCTGGTCACCACCGGCGCGCTCCTCGGCTCGGGCACCGGCCCGGCCACCGCCGCGCCGCCCTCCGCCCTGGCCGGGCCGAACATCCCGGTCTCCGCCGTGCAGGCCGACCTGGCCCAGCTCCAGAGCATCGCCACCTCGAACGGCGGCAACCGGGCGCACGGCCGTCCGGGCTACCTGGCCTCGGTGAACTGGGTGAAGTCCAAGTTGGACGCCGCCGGGTTCACCACCAGGATGCAGTCGTTCACCAGCAACGGCGCCACCGGCTACAACCTGATCGCCGACTGGCCGGGCGGCGACCTGAACAACGTGGTCATGCTCGGCGGCCACCTCGACAGCGTGTCGGCGGGCCCGGGCATCAACGACAACGGCACCGGCTCGGCCGGGCTGCTGGAGGTCGCGCTGGCCGTGCGGTCCACCGGCTTCCAGCCGACCAAGCACCTGCGCTTCGCCTGGTGGGGCGCGGAGGAGCTGGGCCTGGTCGGCTCGACGTACTACGTGAACTCGCTGTCCACAACGGACCGCTCCCGGATCGACGCCTACCTCAACTTCGACATGATCGGCTCGCCGAACCCGGGCTACTTCGTCTACAGCGCGTCCGGCCAGCCGTCGGGCTCCCTGCGGCTCCAGCAGACGCTCCAGGGCTACTTCGGCTCGATCGGCGTGCCGACCGAGCTGACCAGCGTGGGCGGGCGGTCCGACCACGCCGCGTTCGCGCGGGCGGGCATCCCGGTCGGCGGCACGTTCACCGGCGCCGAGGGCATCAAGACCTCCGCCCAGGCGCAGAAGTGGGGCGGTTCGGCCGGTGTCGCGTTCGACCGCTGCTACCACCGCTCGTGCGACACCTCGTCGAACGTGAACGCGACCGCGCTCGACCGCCACACCGACGCCATCGCGCACACCCTGTGGACGCTGGCGGCCTAGCCGTCCAGCAGCCGCGCCAGCAGCTCGGCGGCGCCGGCCGGGGCGGGGTCGACCCGCACGACCTTGTCCCGGCCGCGCTCGCCCGCGACCACCTCGACGTCCTGCCTGCGCACGCCGAACGCCTTGGCCAGCGCCTTGCGGACGGCCTCGTTCGCCTTGCCCTCCACGGCGGGCGCGGCGACCGCGACGACCAGCGCGCCGTCACCCCACCGGCCGCCGACGGCCTCGCGCTTCGCGCCCGGCTTGACCCTGATCGAGAACCGGAAGGCGTCAGCCACGGCACAGCACCAGGGTCAACGTCTCCTCCACCAACGCCCGCCGCGCCCGCACCAGGTGCGGGCCGGCCGCCAGCAGCTGGGCCTGCCCCAGGTAGACCGAGTAGGCGAGCACGGCCCGCCGGCGCGCGACGTCGGCGGCAAAGCCCAAACCGACGAACAGCTCCTCCAAGTAGCCGATGCGGCGCTCCGTGACGCGGCCGAGCACCGGCGCCACCGCCGGGTCGTCCTTGGCCGCGAGCATGGCCAGCTCGACCGCGCTGTGCTCGACGTCCTCCAGCACGGTGGCGAACAGCAGCCGCAGCCTCTCCGACGGCTCCGACACCGACTCGACGAGCTCGATCACGGCCTCGGTGTGCTCGCGCTCCCAGCGTTCCAGGGTGGCCTTGAGCAGGGCTTCCCGGTTGGGGAAGTGCCAGTAGGCGCTGCCCTTGGTCGCCCCGATGCGCGCCGCGAGCGGTTCCACCGCGACCGCCGCGACCCCGCCCTCGACCAGCGCCCGCAGGGCCACCTCGGTCCAGTCGTCGCGCGTCCGCCGTGCCATGTCCCCATACGCTATCGAATGGAAGCCCGGCCGCGGCCGTCGCAGCGGTGGCCCCCGACCGGATTTCCTCCACAACCTCCGGTCTCGTCCGTCTACCCGGTACGGGACCGGAGGGGGGAGGGTTCGTGACGCCGGAGGATCCCGACGACCACGCGGCCACCTTCAGCGACTTCTACCACCGGGAGCGCACCCGGCTGTTCCGCTTCGCGGCCGTGATGTCACCCCACCTGGACCACGAGTCGGCGGTCCAGGAGGCGTTCGTCGGCGCGTGGCGGAACTGGCCGGTGATCGCTCCCGGCGCCCGACGTGCTTGGCTGGTGAAGACGATCCGCAACCTGCTGGTGGACCAGGCCCGTCGGCGGGAGCGGCCGGGCGACCTCACCGACGAGGTCCTCGCCCGGCAGCGCGGCACGTACCGGATCCTGGTGCCCAAGCAGCGGGACGCCGAGGCGTGGCACGAGCTGGTCAGCACGCTGGCGGCGGTCGCGAACCTGCCGGACCACCTGCGCACCGCGCTGGTCCTGCGGTTCTGGGACTTCGACGACGACGAGATCGCCGACGTGCTGGGCTGTCGGCGCGCGTCCGTGCGGCGGTACGTGTCGCAGGCGCGGGCGCGGGTCAGCGAGCGGGTCGGCAACGAGGAGCGACGGGTGCGCGGCTCCCAGCGCGGGAAGGAGACGTCATGACCGACGAGCTGGATCCCCGACTCGACCACCTGCGCGCCGAACTGGCCGAAGCCATCCCGGAGGACCCCGGCACGGACGACCTCGGCGTGGCGGCGATCATGGCGCAGGCGTCCCGGTACGAGCGGCAGGCCGCCCTGGTGCAGGCCGCGCGGTCCGGTTCACGGGCGGCGCTGGACTCCCTGGTCGCCGAGCTGACGCCGTTGGTGTGGCACGTGGCCAGGGGCAACGGCCTGGACCAGCCCACCGCCGAGGACGTCGTGCAGACGGTGTGGCTGAGCCTGCTGCGGCACCTGGACCGGCTGGCCGACCCGAAGGCCGTCGCGGGCTGGCTGATCGTCGCCACCCGCCGGGAGGCGCAACGCGCCTGGCGCGACCTCAACGGCCGCCCGGCCCTGTCCACCGACTCAGCCCTCGACATGCCCGACGACCGGTGGCTGCCGGAGCCGGAAGCCCTGCGCGACGACCGCGACCGGCGGCTCTGGCACGCGTTCAACGCGATGTCCCGGCGCTGCCAGGAGCTGCTGCGCCTGACCGTCCTGGCGGGCCGGGCCGAGTACCGGGCCGTGGCCGAGGCCCTGTCCATGCCGCGCGGCTCGATCGGCCCCACCCGGGGCCGCTGCCTGAACCAGCTGAAGGCCCGGTTGGAACGGGACGACGTGCGCTGACACCCGATCCTCGCGCCGAGCGGGGTGGCAGGCCTCGACCTGCCACCCCGCTCACGTCGCTCGCGCGGCGCGGTGTCACTGGGTGCTGGGCACCACCCCGAGGGCCTCGTTGATGGCGTTGACGTCGACGCTGAAGACCATCAGCGAGCACGTCCGCCCGTCACCGGCCGGCAGGCCCTGGCAGTCGTCCTCGTAGAACGTGTCGATGCTCTCGATCATGCCGAGGATGACGGCCTTGTCGAGCCCGTCGCTGGTCCGGGGCCGATAGGTCGGGCCACCGCTGTCACCGTTGCCCGCCGAGCCGATGCGCGACTGCTTGAGCGTCTCGAAACCGGGCCCCACGACACCTTCGGGGTAGTCGTACCAGACCCCGGTCTCGTACACGAGGACGTCATTGCACACCTCGCCGGAAAGCGCGCCGCCGTGGCACACGTATTCACCTTCGACCGCCTGGCTCCACGCGTGCACCTGCTTTCCGGTGCCCATCGACGAATCCCAGGCCCCGGTGTAGAGGACGGGGCTGTACCCGGGCCCCACCAGCAGCCGGGAGTCGGATTGGTAATCGTCGTCGACCGAAATCCCGTAAACCCGGTCGGAGACGCCCGCCATCCAGAATCCGTCCGGGCTGAAGCAGTGTTCCGCGGTAACGGCGCCCGTGCCGCCATCGGGCAGGTCGACGGCCCACCCGGCCGAGCAGATACTAGTCTGCGTCCGGTCGATCAGGAGGGCGCCGCCCCAGAAAGGGGCTGAATCGGCATAGCGCACGGCACGCTCGCGCTTCCCCCTCTCGAACACCTCGATCGCCATCATGCTCTCGATGCGCGCCGACGCGACCGAGACCACCGCGGGGTCGACGCCCACCTTGAGGCCCGTGTAGTCGTCGTTGGGCGCCGCCGTGACGGCCGGCTCGTAGGTCTCGAGGATCCGCCGCGACTCCGCGTGCAGTTCCTCCAGCGTGTACGGCACGTCCTTGAACTCGACCGCGATGCCCGCGCCCTTCTCGGCGGCCACCAGCTCCCGCACCGCCGTGGGCACGTCACCGTGCCAGAAGAACGTGACCGCGAGCCGGTCGACGTCGATCTTCGCGTCCACGTAACCCGTGCGGTCCGGTGCGTTCGCGACCTGCTCCACCAGCCTGAGCAGCGGCTGCTGGCGGGTTGTCTTCGAATCGGGCGTCGCACCGCCACCGGGTGGCGCGACGTTCTTGTCCTGTGTCACCGAGGGAACACCTCCCAACGCCGACCTGACCTTGTCCGGCAAGGACTCCGACGTGTCCGCCGCCGACGGCAGCGCGGCCACCGCCGCTGCGACGACAATCCCCGCGGCCACTACCGCGACACGTCTGACACGCGAAGTTCCACCAGTTGTGAACACCGTTCCCCCACACGCTGACCGTACTGTCCGGAAGGAATCTTCCGATCAGCAGGATCATGGACGCGCGAGGGGACCGACAACCCCCTTTCCCGGTGCCGCGGCCACCACGGGCGCCAGTGTAGTGCGAAAGGCGCACCGCCCGCACCGGGAAGGAGCAGCCACCCGACTCCGAATGACCGAGGAATCGGCCGGAAAGCGGGGAAGGGCCCGGAAAAGCGTTTCCGCCGGCGGGATGGGAATTCCCGCCGGCGGGAAATGGAGCAAAGCCGGCCCGTTCGACCCGGGACGGGTCAGGCGCGGACGACCGCGACCCGGACCTTCTGGCCCTCGCCGACCACGCCGTCCGAGCCCTCGGCGACCTCGCCGTGCTCGACCGACTCGGCGAGCGTCTCCTCCTTCACGAACGCCTCGAACCGGCGCACCGCGTCCGCCACCGCCGCCGGCAGCTGCACCGTCAGCGCGATCCGGTCCGACACGTCCAGCCCGGCGTCCTTGCGCGCCTGCTGCACCACGCGCACCAGGTCGCGGGCCACGCCCTCGGCCGCCAGGTCCTCCGTCACCGCGGTGTCCAGCACGACCAGCCCGCCGCTGTTCGGCAGCGCCGCCGTCGCGCCCTGGTCGGTGGCGACCAGCCGCTGCTCGTACTCCTCCGGGAACAGCTCGATCCCGGCGGCCACGACGCGACCGTCCACCTCCTGCCAGTCACCCGCCTTGACGGCCTTGATGACCTTCTGCACGTCCGGCCCGAGGCGGGGACCGGCGGCACGCGCGTTGACCGCCAGCTGGAAGTGGCCGTGCGCGTCCACGTCCGTGGTGAGCTCGACCTCCTTGACGTTCACCTCGTCCCGCAGGATCCCGGTGAACGCCTCCAGCTGCGCCACCTCGCCCGAGGCGATCACGAGCTTCGCCAACGGCAACCGCACCCGCAGCTTGTTCGACTTCCGCAGCGACAACGCCGTGGACGCCACCTGCCGCACCTGGTCCATCGCGGCCACCAGGGCGTCGTCCGCGGGCAGGTCCGCCGCCGACGGGTAGTCGGCCAGGTGCACCGACCGGCCGCCGGTCAACCCGCGCCACACCGACTCCGCGGTCAGCGGCAGCAGCGGCGCCGCCACCCGGCACACGACCTCCAGCACGGTGTGCAGCGTGTCGATCGCGTCCTGGTCGCCGGACCAGAACCGGTCGCGCGAACGCCGCACGTACCAGTTGGTCAGCACCTCCAGGAACTCCCGGATCGAGGCGCACGCGCCCGAGATGTCGTACACGTCCAGCTGCGCCGTCACCCCGGCCACCAGGTCGTGCGTCTTCGCCAGCACGTACCGGTCCAGCACGTGCTCCGACGACGTCCGCCACTGCCCCTCGACCCCGTCCGCGTTGGCGTACAGGGCCAGGAAGTACCAGGAGTTCCACAGCGGCAGCACGGCCTGCCGCACCGCGTCGCGGATGCCGCGCTCGGTCACCACCAGGTCGCCGCCGCGCAGGATCGGCGACGCCATCAGGAACCAGCGCATGGCGTCCGAGCCGTCGCGGTGGAACACCTCGTTGACGTCCGGGTAGTTCTGGCGCGACTTGGACATCTTCTGCCCGTCGTCGCCCAGCACGATCCCGTGCGCCACGCAGTTGCGGAACGCGGGCCGGTCGAACAGCGCCGTGGCCAGCACGTGCATGGTGTAGAACCAGCCGCGCGTCTGGCCGTTGTACTCGACGATGAAGTCGCCCGGGTAGTGGTCCTCGAACCACTGCGCGTTCTCGAACGGGTAGTGGACCTGGGCGAACGACATCGAGCCGGACTCGAACCAGCAGTCCAGCACCTCCGGCACCCGCCGCATCACGGACTTCCCGGACGGGTCGTCCGGGTTCGGCCGGGTCAGGTCGTCGATCGTGGGCCGGTGCAGGTCGGTCGGGCGCACGCCGAAGTCGCGCTCCAGCTCGTCCAGCGAGCCGTAGACGTCCACCCGCGGGTACGCCGGGTCGTCCGACACCCACACCGGGATCGGCGAGCCCCAGAACCGGTTGCGGGAGATGTTCCAGTCGCGGGCGTTCTCCAGCCACTTGCCGAACTGGCCGTCCTTGATGTGCTCGGGCACCCAGTTGATCTGCTGGTTCAGCTCGACCATGCGGTCCTTGAACCGCGAGACCGCGACGAACCACGACGACACGGCGCGCTGGATCAGCGCGTTGTCGCACCGCCAGCAGTGCGGGTACGGGTGGTCGTAGGTCTCGTGCCGCAGCAGCAGGCCCGCTTCCTTCAGGTCGCGGATGATCGGCTTGTTGGCCTCGAAGACCTGCAGCCCCTCGTACGGCGGCACCTCGGCGGTGAACCGGCCGTGCGCGTCGACCGGCACGACGACCTCGATGCCCGCCGCGTCGGTGACGGCCTTGTCCTCCTCACCGAACGCGGGCGCGATGTGCACCATGCCCGTGCCGTCCTCGGTGGTGACGTAGTCGGCGGCCAGCACCTGGTGCGCGTTCTCCCGGCCGACGAAGAAGTCGAACGGCGGCGCGTACTTGCGCCCCACCAGGTCGGCGCCCTTGTACCGGGCCACGACCGGCGGCTCCTCGCCCAGCTCGCGGGCGTACGCGGGCACGCGGGCCTCGGCGAGCAGGTAGCGCTCGCCGTTCGCCTCGACGGTCACGTAGTCGACGTCCGGGTGCACGGCGGCGGCCAGGTTCGACGGCAGCGTCCACGGCGTGGTCGTCCAGACCAGGGCCAGCTCGCCGGTCTCCAGGCGCAGGCCGACGGTCACCGCCGGGTCCTGCCGGTCCCGGTAGGTGTCGTCCATCTTGGTCTCGGTGTTGGACAGCGGCGTCTCGCAGCGCCAGCAGTACCAGAGCACCCGGAAGCCCTCGTAGACCAGGCCCTTGTCCCACAGGGTCTTGAAGGCCCACATGACGCTTTCCATGTAGTCCAGGTCGAGGGTCTTGTAGTCGTTGTCGAAGTCCACCCAGCGGGCCTGCCGGGTCACGTAGTCGCGCCACTGGCCGGTGTAGCGGAGCACCGAGGTGCGGCAGGCCTCGTTGAACTTCTCGATCCCGAACGCCTCGATCTCGCTCTTGGACGAGAACCCGAGCTGCTTCTCCGCCTCCACCTCGGCGGGCAGGCCGTGGGTGTCCCAGCCGAAGCGGCGCTCGACGTGCTTGCCGCGCATGGTCTGGTAGCGCGGGACGACGTCCTTGACGTAGCCGGTGAGCAGGTGGCCGTAGTGCGGCAGGCCGTTGGCGAACGGCGGGCCGTCGTAGAAGACGAACTCGTTCGCCCCGTTCTCCCCGGCCGGGCGGGCGTCGATCGAGGCCTGGAACGTCCGGTCGGACTTCCAGAAGTCGAGGACACCCTCCTCGAGGGCGGGGAAGGACGGCTGGGAGGGAACGGAACCCTCGCCTGCCTTCGGGTAGGCCATCGTGCTGCTCCTCGCGTGCGTCCAACCGGCTCACGGGGACGACACGCCGGTCAGGCGCACCGCGGTACCACCCCGCTTGCCAGGGCGCGAAGGCACTGGCCTCTCTTCGACGGCTGTGACGGGCCGCTCCCGTCCGGTTCTACTGGGGCTCGCGCCCGTTCTTCCGGAGGCTCCCCGGTGATGGCCGGATCAACGCCGTGCTGCCACCCAGGGTAGCCGAACCGCGCAAACCACTTTGAGCCGTTCCCCTCGGAAGGGCCTCCCGACCCGTTGCCGAGCAGGGGCGTCCTCCGCGCACGCGATCCCGTGCAGCGGGACTCAGTCGGCTTCCGACCGGTCCGCGGTCCGCTTGCGGGCGGCGAGGCCGGCGTCCGGGCGGCACACCGCGCACGGCGTGAAGCCCAGTTGGCGCGCCTCGTCGACCGGCAGGCCCAGCGACGCCCGTGAGGCGAGCCAGGAGCAGTCGGCGAGGTGGTAGCGAGGACGCTCGTCCAGCACCCGCACCTCGTCCGTGAGCTCGCTCACGATCAAGGCGTCGGCCGCGTCCGTGTCCTCCTCGCCAGGTTCGAGATGTGCCTGATCGGGTGGACTTTCCGGGGTTTCGCCCTCGGTGCCCCGCGGCACCTCGTGTTGATCGCCGGCGCTAACCTGGTGATCAACAACTGCGGCGCCGGCAGCCTGGGGGCCCGACCGGCGGCGAAGCCACCAGTCGAGCACCAGGACCACGGCAGCGGCCCCGCTCGCACCCACGGACAACCAGGCCCAGTGCGTCTGGGCGCTGGTGAGCGCGGGCACGAGCAACCCCAGGGCTGCCAGCACCAACAGCAGGACTGTGTAGAGCACGTCGAGCAGACTAGATCAGCAACGCCGATCAGCCGGCTTCGGCGCGCGCCCCGAACGAGTACCCACCCTGCTGACGGCCGTCGGACGGCGCGGCGGGGCCGCGGTCCTGCAGGTCGCGCAGCGACGACTCGAGCATCGTCTTGAGCCTCGTGCGGTACTCGCGCTCGAAGGTCTGCAGCTTGTCGATCTGCTTCTCGAGCGTGTTCTTCTCCTGGGTGATGTTGCCCATCACCTCGGCGTGCTTGCGCTGCGCGTCGCGGTCGAGCGCGCTGGCCTTCTCACGGGCCTGCCGCTCCAACGTCTCGGCGCGGGTCCGCGCGTCGTTCAGCATGGTCTCGGCACGCGTGCGCGCCTCGTTGACCATCGTGTCGGCCTTGGACCGCGCCTCGGACAACAACTGCTCCGACTTGGTCCTGGCCTCCGACAGCATCCCGTCGGCCTCGGCCTTGGCCTCGCCGGTGAGCCGGTCGGCCATCTCCTGGGCCAGGCCGAGCACCTTGGCGGCCTGGACGTGGTGGTCACCACCACCGCCGGGCGATGTCTGCTCCAGCGCCGAAGGGGGCGGCACCGGAGCGAGCCTGCGGGGCTCGTCCACGACGCGGCTCGGGCCGACGCCCGCGGCAACCTTCGCCCGGGCGTCTTCGAGGTCGGCACGCGCGGTCTCGACCTGCTGGTCGAGCTGCTCGACCTGCTGGCGCAGGTCGTTGTTCTCCTCGATCAGGCGGGCCAGTTCGCCCTCAACCAGGTCGAGGAACGCGTCCACCTCGTCCTCGTTGTAGCCCCGCTTGCCAATCGGCGGCTTGCTGAACGCGACGTTGTGCACGTCCGCGGGGGTCAACGGCATCAGATCACCTCACGCACTCCTGGGCTGTGGACATCCCTGGTCCCCTCACCTGGGATCGGCTACTCGCATCAGAATGATAACGACCAGCAACAGCACAATAATGGACAAGTCCAGACCGATGCCGCCGATCCGCACCGTCGGGATGATCCGACGCAGCAAGCGGACCGGAGGATCGGTCACGGTGTAGACGGTCTCAAGCGCCACCGCGACCCCGCCCGCAGGCCGCCATCCCCTGGCGAAACTACGGACGAGCTCCACGACGACACGCGCCGTGAGCAGCAGCCAGAACGAGAACAACACGTAGTAGACCACGAGCCAGAGGGCATCCACATGCTCAACTGTGCCACCACTCAGCCCTGGTTGAGGAACCCGCCCTCCGCGAGTCGCCTGCGGTCCTCCGCTGTGACGTCGATGTTCGGGGGTGAGAGAAGGAACACCTTGTTGGTGACCTTGTCGATCGAGCCGCGCAGCGCGAACGCCAGACCGGCCGCGAAGTCGACCAGCCGCTTGGCGTCCGCGTCGTTCATGTCGGTGAGGTTCATGATCACCGGCGTGCCGTCGCGGTAGTGCTCCCCGATCGTCCGCGCCTCGTTGTAGCTGCGCGGATGCAGCGTGGTGATGCGGGCGAGCGGGTTGCCGGCGGGCTCCGGGGCGGGCCGCAGCCTGCCCACGGGCTCGCGCTGCGGCTCCACGGCCAGTGCGCCGTGCGTGTCCGGGCTCCACGGCCGACGCGGGCGGGCGCCGCGCTCCGGCTCGAAGTCGTCCCCGTCGTCCAGCTCGGCGCGGTAGCCGTTGAACGAGCGGCGACGGGCGGTGCGCTGCTCCGGGTAGGTCTCGTACTCTTCCGGGTCGGCGTAGTCGGACCGGTAGTCCGCGTAGCGCCGGTCGTCGTCGTAGGCGGCCGGGTCGTCGGCGTACTCGGCGGGAACCATCCCGAAGTAGGCCTTCAGCTTGTGAAACCCGCTCATGGCTCGAGCCCTTCCTCCGCCGAGATCCCTACCCGAAGGACGTCGCGGCCGTCCCAGAGGTTCCAGACAGTTACGGCGAGGCTAGTCTCCGGCTGCCCAGCAACGCTGTTCCGACACGCACGCACGTGGAACCGTGCGCTATCGCATCCTCCAGGTCACCGCTCATCCCCGCCGAGATCACGGTGGCATCGGGATGATCGACCCGCAAGCGGGTTACCGCTTCGTATAGAGCGGCAAACGCCTGCTGTGGAGACATCCCGAGGGGTGCGACGGTCATCACACCTCGAAAAATAAGTTCACCTGAACGTGCTACGTGATCGGCCAGTCGCGGAAGGTCACCGATCGGGTGACCGCCGCGGGTCTCGTCACCGTCGATGCTGACCTGGACCAGCACCTCGGTCGGCTCGGTCGCGGCCTTGGCGATGGCGTCGGCGAGCCGGACCGAGTCGACGGTGTCGATCCGGTCGGCCCAGCGGAGGACGGACTTGGCCTTGTTCCGCTGGAGCGAGCCGACCATGTGCCACTTCGCCGCGGCGTCCGGCCGCAGTTCGGCGAACTCGGCGGTCTTGCGGCTCGCCTCCTGGTCGCGGTTCTCGGCGAAGGCGGTGAGGCCGAGGTCGCTCAGGATGGCCACGTCCTGCGCCGGGAAGGTCTTCGTGACGGCCAGCAAGTCGACCTCATCGGGTGATCTTCCGACGGCCGCGCACGCCTTGGCGATGCGTTCCCTGACCTCCGCGAGTGACAGGGCCAGCTCCTCGCGCCGGTTCACGGCTCCATCCAGACGACGCCCGCCAGCCGTCCCGTCCCCGGGTCGCGGCGGTGGCTGAACAGGGACTTCTCCTCGACCGTGCAGCGCGGGTCGACCCCGATCCGGCCCACGCCCGCGTCGGCGAGCTGCTGCCAGAGGCCCGCGCGCAGGTCCAGGGCGGGCTTGCCGGCGCGGGTCTTGGACGCGCTGCCGGGCAGGTGCTTCTCGACGTCGTCGCGCATCGCGGCGGGCACCTCGTAGCACTGGCCGCAGACCGCCGGGCCGAGCAGGACCTCGACGCGGTCCACCCGCGCGCCCAGCTCGACCATGCGGTCCAGGGTCGCCGGGACGACGCCGACCCGTGCGCCGACGCGTCCGGCGTGGACGGCGGCGATCACGCCCGCCTCGGGGTCGCCGAGCAGCACCGGCACGCAGTCGGCGGTCAGCACGACCAGGCCGAGCCGCTCCCGGGTCGTGACGACGGCGTCGGTGGCCTCCAGCGGCTCGCTCACCGGCCCGTCCACGACGCCGACCGTGCGGCCGTGCACCTGCTCCATCCAGACCAGCCGGTCCGGTTCGAGCCCGATCCCCTCGGCGAGCCGCTGCCGGTTGGCCTCGACGGCCGCCGGGTCGTCACCGACGTGGTCGCCGAGGTTGAAGGAGTCGTAGGGGGGTTTCGACACGCCGCCTTCGCGGGTGGTCAGGACACGACGGATGCGCACCACCCAAGCTTCCCAGACCCCGCGTGCCGAACTCCCGGGTCCCGCGAGTCGAGCCTCCGGGACCTCGGAATTCGCCGTTCAGGTCGGGCGTGTCGAACGCGCAAAACCCCCGGGTCCGACGCTCTCGACGGCCGATCGGCCGTCCTGAGCGTTGAACTCGGGGGTCCTGGGTGTTCGACTCGCGGGGTCAGCGACGCATGAACGGCGGCACGTCGACCTCGTCGTCGGGGTCGTCCGTCACCGGCACGGCCCGGCTCGGCAACGACCCGCTGGTGCTCCCCGGCACGCCCGGCGACAGCGACCTCGGCATGGTCGGCTGCGGCGCGGCGTACGGGGACTGGCCGTTGCCCTGGCCGGACTGCGGCTGCTGCGGCACGGTCGGCCGCGGCGGCACCGGCTGCTCCACCTGCTGCACGGGCTGCGGCTGCGGCTGGTGCTGGTGCACGGGCGGCGGTTGCTGGACCTGCGGCACCGGCTGCGGCTGCGGGTTGTGGTTCACCTGACCCGCGGCGGCCGAGGCCACGGGCGTGCCACGCGGCGGGCTGGACAGAGCCTGCGGCTCCAGCTTCTTGTGCGTCGGCCCGCCACTGTCAAAACCCGCCGCGATCACCGTCACCCGGACCTCGTCACCGAGCGAGTCGTCGATGACCGTGCCGAAGATGATGTTCGCGTCGGGGTGCGCGGCTTCCTGCACCAGCGAAGCCGACTCGTTGATCTCGAACAGCCCGAGGTCGCTGCCACCGGCGATCGAGAGCAGCACGCCGTGCGCGCCCTCCATCGAGGCTTCCAGCAACGGCGAGTTGATCGCCTTCTGGGCGGCTTGGACCGCTCGGCCCTCGCCTCGGGCCGAGCCGATGCCCATCAACGCGCTGCCCGCGCCGGACATGACCGACTTGACGTCGGCGAAGTCCAGGTTGATCAGACCGGGCGTGGTGATCAGGTCGGTGATGCCCTGGACACCGGACAGCAGCACCTCGTCCGCGGAGCGGAACGCGTCCATCAGCGAGACGCCGATGTCGCCGAGCTGCAGCAGCCGGTCGTTCGGGATCACGATGAGGGTGTCGCACTCGTTGCGCAGGGCCTGGATGCCTTCCTCGGCCTGCTTGGCGCGGCGCTTGCCCTCGAACGAGAACGGTCGCGTGACCACACCGATGGTCAGCGCGCCGAGCTTGCGGGCGATCGAGGCGACCACGGGCGCGCCACCGGTGCCCGTGCCACCGCCCTCGCCGGCGGTCACGAACACCATGTCCGCGCCCTTGAGGACTTCCTCGATCTCCTCGCGGTGGTCTTCGGCGGCCTTGTGGCCGACTTCGGGGTTGGCGCCTGCACCGAGGCCGCGGGTGAGTTCGCGGCCGATGTCGAGCTTCACGTCGGCATCCGACATGAGCAGCGCCTGGGCGTCGGTGTTCACCGCGATGAACTCGACGCCCTTGAGCCCGACCTCGATCATGCGGTTGACGGCGTTGACACCGCCACCGCCGATGCCGACGACCTTTATCACCGCGAGGTAGTTGTGCGGGGGCGTCATCGGTCCGCCTTCCTGATCGTGTCCGTGCTCATGTGCTGGAGTGGATGACCACCGGTGTCACAGCCCGGACGGATCTCCACCCGGATTGAAACTCTCAACCAGAGGTTCAGAGTTATGTCAACCCCGTATGTTCCTGCTGGACGTTATGCATCGCGAATGCCTCGGTCCAGCAGCCACGCCGTGTTGTGTCCTGACCGGGTGAGCGGTCTCTACTCGCCGGTCACCCCGTCGAGCAGTTCCCGCACCACGTCCAGGTGCCCCGCGTGCCGACCCGTTTCCTCGATCATGTGGATCAGCACCCAGCGCACCGAAAGCCGCTTGTCGCCGCGGAACGCCACCTCGTGGTCGAGGTCGAGGCCCGCGACGAGTTCCCGACTCGCCGTGCACTGCTCAGCGTAGTCGGCGATCAATCCCGAGATCGTCTCGCCCGGCTCGACGCGCCAATCGGCGTCCGGGTCCTCGCGGGTGTAGGGGGCGCGCGAAGGCCGGCCGGCCAGCGCCACCTCGAACCAGTAGTGCTCGACCCACCGCAGGTGCTTGACGATGCCCGCGGCCGTGTTGAGCTGCGACGGGAGCACCGATCGCGCGGCGTCGTCGTCGGACAGCCCGGCGCACTTGAACTCGATCGTCCCGCGCAGGAAGTCGAGGAAACCCGACAGCAGGGCGCGTTCGTCGCCGGTGTACGGGAGTTCGATCCGGTTGTCCACCGGCGTCTGCGTCATACCGGAAGTATCACCGCGCGACCACGCCCGGACGATCGACTTTCCCGGATACCTCGTGTGGCGGGTTTCACCACGTCACCGGGTTTACCGGCCCCCTTCACGGGACCGGGTTCACGACACCGTGGGCAGTTCGGGGCTGGACACGTCGAACACGGTGCCTTTGCGGGTCATCAGCACGTCGAGCACGGCGGCCTTGCGGACGGTGTCGGCGGACGAGCCCCAGCGGGCCTCACGGCTGCCGCTCAGCATGAGCCGGATGTCCGAAGGCGAGTCCGCGGTGACGCCGAGCACGTCCTCCCGCAACGCCCCGGGCACCTGCGTGAGCACGGACACCGCCGCGGCGACCGCGTCCGCGGACACCTTCAGCTCCGGCAGGCCGGCGGGCGGCTGCACGACGGTCGCGTAGTCCTTGCCGGTCACGTCGACCAGGTGCGCGCCGTCGGGCGCGATGATCACCGCGACCGGTTCCCGCTCGTCCACGGTGAGCCGCACGGTGCCAGGCACGACCCGCTCGACCTCGACGCCGGCCACGCGCGGCAGTTCCCGGACCCGGGCGGCGACCGCGTCGACGTCCAGCCGCACCAGGGGCGTGCCCGGCTCGATCGCGGCGGCCGTGCGGACCTCGTCGCCGGTCAGGTTGGCCACGCCGCGCACCTCGACCTCGCGGACGCCGAGCGCGGGCGTGAACCAGACCGTGCAGACGACGACGGTCACCACGAGCATCGCGAGGATCGCGCCGACGCGGCGGCGGACCACCTTGCGCCGGTACAGCTCGGCCCGCGTCGGACGTCGGGTGGGACGACGGCGCGCCGGCGGCCGGGAACCCGGGCCGGAGGAAGCGCCCGGACGACGACGCGCCGCCTGTGTGCTCATGTCACGCCTCGCCCGCGCCCGACGACGGGACCGGGGCGCCGGGCGCCGCGCTCGCGAGCCCGCTCATGCCCGGTCCAGCTCGCCGACGATCTCGGGCCCGAGCATGGTCACGTCGCCCGCGCCCATGGTCACCACCAGGTCGCCCTCGCCGACCATGCTCGCGACCAGCGCGGGCACCCGGTCGAACGACGGCTCGTAGACCACCTTGCCGACGTCGAGCGGCACCAGGCCCGAGACCAGCGCGCCGGTGACGCCGGGCTCCGGCTCCTCCCGCGCGCCGTAGACGTCGAGCACCACGACGCCGTCTGCGGTGCCGAGCGCGGCGGCGAACTCCTCGGCGAACAGCCGCGTCCGCGAGTACAGGTGCGGCTGGAACACCACGACCAGCTTGCCGTCACCCGCGACCGGCCGGGCGGCGGCGATCTGGGCGGCGACCTCGGTGGGGTGGTGGGCGTAGTCGTCGTAGACCCGCACCCCCCTGGCCTGGCCCTTGAACTCGAACCGCCGCCGGACGCCGCCGAACGCGGCCAGCCCGATCAGCACGCCCTGGCGGTCCGCGCCCAGCTCCAGCGCGGCGATCAGGGCGGCGATGGCGTTGCCCGCCATGTGCTCGCCCGGCACGGCCACGTGCACGTCCACGACCTCGCCGTCCAGCTCGACCCTGGCGACGCCGCCGGAGTCGGCGGGCCGGTAGTCGAGCATGCGGACCGAGCCGTCGCCGGTGGCCGTGCGGCCGTAGGTGCGGACCCGGATGCCGAGCTTGGCGGCCCGTTCGGCCAGCGCCGCCGAGCCCGGGTCGTCCGCGCACGCGATCAGCACGCCGTCGGGCGTGATGCGCTCCAGGAACGAGTCGAACACCGCCACGTACGCCTCGACGGTGCCGTGGTGGTCGAGGTGGTCGGCCTCGACGTTGGTCACGACCGCGACCGACGGCGAGAAGTAGAGGAACGAGCCGTCGCTCTCGTCGGCCTCGGCGACGAACACGCCGCCGGCGCCCTGGTGCGCGTTCGCGCCGGACTCGTTGAGGTCGCCGCCGATCGCGAACGACGGGTCCATCCGGCAGTGCTGCAGCGCGACCGTGAGCATGGACGTGGTCGACGTCTTGCCGTGCGTGCCGGCGACGCACGCCACCCGGTGGTCGAGCATCAACGCGGCCAGCGCCTCGGCCCGCCGCAGCACGACCGTGCCGCGGGCGCGTGCTTCCACCAGCTCCGGGTTGTCCTCGCGGATCGCGGTGGACACCACGACCGCCGTGGGGCCGTCGGGCAGCTGGTCGAGGTTCGCGCCGGCGTGGCCGACCGCGATCGCCGCGCCCTGCGCGCGCAGCGCGAGCACGGTGCGCGAGTCCTTGGCGTCCGAGCCGGACACCTGGGCCCCGCGGGCGAGGAGGATCCGGGCGATGCCGCTCATGCCCGCCCCGCCGATGCCGACGAGGTGCACGCGGTCCAGGACGTCGCTCACTTCTTGACCACCTCGAGCACCATGCGGGCCAGCACCTCGTCCGCCTCGCGGTGACCGGTGCTCAGCGTGGCCGCGGTCATCGCGGCCAGCCGGTTGCGGTCGGACACCAGGGGGACCACGTTCGCCGTGATCCAGTCCGGCGTCAGCTGCTCGTCGGGCACCAGCAGGCCGCCGCCGGCGGCCACGACCGCGCTCGCGTTGAGCGACTGCTCGCCGTTGCCGATCGGCAGGGGCACGAACACCGCGGGCAGGCCCACGGCGGACACCTCGGCCACCGTCATCGCACCGGACCGGCACAGCACCGCGTCCGCCGCCGCGTAGGCGAGGTCCATCCGGTCCAGGTACGGCACCGGCACGTACGGCGGCGCGCCCGGCACCGACTGCACCGCGACGGTGTTCTTGGGGCCGTGCGCGTGCAGCACCCCGATACCGGCCTGGGCGAACGCCGACGCGGCGCCGGACACCGCGTTGTTGATCGACCGGGCGCCCTGCGAGCCGCCGAACACCAGCAGCGTGGGCGCGGTCGGGTGCAGGCCGAAGTGGGCGCGGGCCTGCTGCCGCAGCTCGGCGCGCTTGAGCGAGGTGATCGAGTAGCGCAGGGGGATGCCGATGATCTCGGCGTCGGTCAGGCCCGAGTCGGGCACGGCGGCGGCGACCCGTTCGGCGAACTTCGCACCGACCTTGTTGGCCAGGCCCGCCTTGGCGTTGGCCTCGTGCACCACGATCGGCACCCGGCCGCGCGCGGCGAGGTAGGCGGGCAGCGCGACGTAGCCGCCGAAGCCCACCACGACGTCGGCGCGGACCCGTTCGAGCACCTCACGGGTGTGCTTCACGGCGCCGCGCACCCGCAGGGGCAGCTTGAGCAGGTCGGGCGTCGGCTTGCGCGGCATCGGCACCGGCGGGATCAGCTCCAGCGGGTAGCCGCGGGCCGGCACGAGTCTGTTCTCCAGACCGCGCTCTGTGCCGAGCGCGACGACCCGCGCGTCGGGCCGAAGCCGCATGACCGCGTCGGCCAGGGCCAGGGCTGGCTCGATGTGCCCGGCGGTGCCGCCTCCGGCGACCACCACGCACGGTCCGGCCTGCTGGGGAACCCCGGTCACGCATTTCCTCCTCGCGTCGGTGTACCGCTGTGTCCGGTACCGCTAACGCCCGTCACGCCGCCTGGACCGCGCGTCCCGGTCCTGGCCGGCCTTTCGGGATTCGCGACGACGGTACTCCGACGGCGGAGCGTGACGACCGGCCATCCTCCGCTCGTCGACGGGAGGCGGCGCGGCCTTGCGGCCGCGGGGAGGCGGCGACGGCCGCACCGGGCGCCGCTTCGGCGGCGGCTTGTAGACCACGGGCGCGGGCAGCTTCAGCACCCCGCCGACCCGGCCGGGGCCCAACGACCGCAACGCCGAGACCGCGTCCGGCTCGTGACGTGCGCAGTTGGCGAGGATGCCGAACACGAACATCGTCGTGACGACCGACGTGCCGCCGGAGGAGATCATCGGCAGGGTGATGCCGGTGACCGGCAGCAGCTGCACGACGTAGCCGATGTTGATCGCGGCCTGCGCGACCAGCCACACCGTGAGCGTCGCGGACACCATGCGGATCCACGGGTCGGTGTTGCGCGCCGCGATCCGCAGGCCTACCACCGCGAGCAGGACGAACAGGCCGAGCACCAGCACGCAGCCGATGAAGCCCAGCTCCTCGCCGATCACGGCGAAGATGAAGTCGCTGTGCACGTTCGGCAGGTAGCGCCACTTCGAGCTGCCGTTGGTGAGGCCCTTGCCGAAGAACCCGCCCTCCGCCAGGGCGTAGAGCGCCTGCAACGCCTGGAGCCCGTCGCCCTGCGGGTCGGCGGCGGGGTTCAGGAAGGTCTGCACGCGCTTGAACCGGTAGTCCGAGCCGAGCGCGAGCACCAACGCGCCCGTCACCGCGCCGATCGCGATGATCCCGAAGATCCGCATGGGCGCGCCCACGAACCAGAGCAGGCTCATCAGCACGACACCCAGCGTGATCGTGCCGCCGAGGTCGGGTTGCAGCATCACCAGCGCGAACACCAGCATCGCCACGGGGACGACCGGGACCAGCAGGTGCCGGTACTGGTCGAGGAGGGCGCGCTTGGTCACCAGGACGTGCGCGCCCCAGAGCGCGAGGGCGAGCTTCGCGGGTTCGATGGGTTGGAACGAGACGGGTCCGATGGTGAACCACGACTGCGCGCCGCCCAGGACCGAGCCGAGCGGGGTCAGCACGAGGACGAGCAGGATGACGCAGACGAGCATCGCCATCGTGCTGCCGTGCCGGATCGTGCGCAGCGGGATGCGCAGGACGATCAGGAAGACGATCGCGCCGACGCCCACGTACAGCAGTTGCTTCTTGAAGACGCTGTAGGCCGACGCGCCCTCCGCGACCTCGCCCGGCGCGGACGCGGACAGCACCATGATCAGCCCGAGCACGGTGAGCATGCCGAAGATCGCGAGCAGCAGGTGGAAGTCCGCCAGCGGACGGCCGAGCCAAGCGGTCAACGACGTCCGCACCGCGACCACGCGCTTGCGCTGCGCTCTGGGCGGTCGCTCCCCCACCGGCTTCCGGTCCACCGCAGTCATGCGCCCATCGTCTCCCGCGCGGCCCGGCGAACGCCGCCAATCGGCCGCGTGTCGCGCGACGCGACCGCGATCACTGCCCGGTGACCCGGATGGCACCTCCCGCGAGTTTCAAAGTACTTTGCAACTATGGGCATCTCGGCGTCCGAGATCAACTTCAGCGACCTGTCGAACAAGCCGGCCGACTCGGTCCGCAAGCTCCAGGAGTCGCCGAGCCGGACGCTGCTCGTGCACCGGCGCGGCGACGAGGAAGACCTGGTGCTCACCACCGTGAGCAGAGCCGAGGAGGTGCGCGAGGTCATCTCGACCACGACCGCCCTCTTCGTGGCTCTTGTGCAGCACAGCGAAAGCGTCCGGGACCTGGTGACCGACGTGATGCCCAAGGCGTTCCCGTGGGTTCGGTTCCTGCCGCGCGAGGACATGCGGGCGTTCGTCGTGGAACTCGTGGAGACGTTGGAGGCCGCCGACTCCCTGGGCACGCCGGCCCCGGTCACGCAGCTCATCAGCGAGTGGCAGCACACAGCCGAGGTCCACGCCGATCCACGGCTCCTCGCGATCCTTCAGCAGGACGGCGAGGACCCGGGTGACGTCCCCGAACCGGGAGCGACCACCGCGTGAGCCCGAAGAAGGGCGACCCGGTCGCACCACCGCCGTGGGCGCGGAGTGGCGCGTTCGCCACTGCACCACCCACCGACTAGACCCTGAACGCTAGACGTTGTCCCGCTTGACACCGGCCAGGAAGATCGCCATGGCCCGGCCGCCGAACGTCAAGGCCGGGCCGGCGGTGTTCTTGCTGTCCCGAACCCGGAACGCGTCAGCCGAAACCGCCACCTCGACGCAGGCACCGGTGCCGTTGCTGCGGCTGCTCTTACGCCACACGGCCACCTCGACGCAGGCACCGCCGCCGTTGCTACGGGTGCTCTTCCGCCACTCCGACCACATCGCGTTCCCCCTCGGCGAGCTAAAGATCTTCGATCACCCTCCTGATCAGCGCGACCGACTCGTGTGGGTCGAGCGCCGCAGCTCGCAGGTGATCCAACACCAGGCTATACCGCTCGACCTCGGCCTCTTCATCCAAATAGAGGCCGCCGGTCAGGTTCTCGATGTAGACCACACTCGGGAAGTCCTCGAACTTCAACAGGTGGAACGCGGTGCCCATGGCCATGTGCTGGCCCTTGCCGAAAGGCAACACCTGGAGTGTCACATTGGGCCGCTCGACCACCTTCGACAGGTGGTTCAGCTGTTCCAGATGCACCTCGCGGCCGCCGACCGCCCGGCGCAGCGCTGCCTCGTCGACAATCGCCCACACCGACAGCGACCCGTCTTCCACTCGGCGCTGCCGGGTCTGGCGCAGCTCAGCGCGCTTGTTGATGACTTCGTCCGTCGCATCGGGTGCGTAGGCGCGCATCGACCACCACGAGTAGGCCGGGGTTTGGAACAGGCCTGGGATGAGGTCGATCTCGAAGATGTTGACCGCCGTGGCTTCGGACTCCAGGACCACGTACTCGGAGAACCAGTCGAACAGGACATCGCCGTACACGTGCCACCAGCCGCGCTTCTTGGCGACCTTCGCCAACCGCAGCAACCAGGCCGTCTTCTCGGGTGTGGCCCCGTAGAGTTCCGCGAGCGCCCGGGTGTCTACTATGGACACACCGGTGTACGCCGACTCGATGCGACTGATCTTCGACTTCGAGTAGCCCAGGTTCTCGACCACGTCGTCGAAGTCGAGCCCTGCCTCCTCGCGGAGTTGGGTCAGCGCGCTCGCCAGGACGCGCCGCCGGACTCCAGGGCCTTGGTTCTGCGGCATGGTGCGACATTAGCGGGAAACAGGGCCACTGATCGGGTGAACTTCTGCCGATACGCACATTGCCGTGTTGCATCGAAAGCCGCTGAAGTGCACCTTTGGGCGCATGATCTCCGATGCGCTCGCCCGCGCCTTCCACCTGCTCGACCAGGACATGCTCGGCTACCTGGACGCCGTCGAACTGCTGACCAACGAGCACGAAACCGACGACGACACGGTCCGCGCCATCGCACGCACGGAAGTCCCGCGCCTGGTCGCGGCCCTGCGCGGCACGCTCGGCAACCACCAGGCCGACGCCTTCGGGCTGTGCCTGGGCTGCGCGCCGACCTGGCTCGACGGCCGGTTCACGCGCACGCCGTGGCCGTGCCCGGTGGTCGACGCCGCCCACACCTACCTGAAAGACCCGGACAGCATCTACCCGCGCTGACCGACCAGCCCCACCACCGCGTCGGCGAACGCGTGCCCGCGATGGGCGTAGTCGGTGAACATGTCCATCGACGCGGCGGCCGGGGCGAGCACCACGGCGTCCCCGGGCTTCGCCATCGCACGGGCCTCGTGCACGGCGTCGGCCATGGAGCCCTCGTCCAGCACCACCACCGGCACCGACGGCGCGTGCCGGGCCAGCGCCGAAGCGATCACCTCGCGGTCCGCGCCGATCAGCACCGCCCCGCGCAACCGATGACCTTCATCCCGCACCAGCTCGTCCACCGACGCACCCTTGAGCAGCCCACCCGCCAACCACACGACGCTCTCGTGCGACCGCAACGACGCCGCCGCCGCGTGGGGGTTCGTGGCCTTCGAGTCGTTGACGTACGAAACCCCGTCCACCGTCGCCACGAGCACGGCCCGGTGCGCCCCCGGCGTGAAGTCGCGCAGGCCCTGGGCCACCGCCGCCGCCGACACGCCGTGCGCACGGGCCAGCGCCGCCGCCGCCAGGGCGTCGGCGATCCCGGGAGGCCCACCGGGGTGGACGTCGGCGACCGGCAGCAACACCTCGTCGGCAGGCCCGAACGCCCGGTCGACCAACTGCCCGTCGTGGACGCCGAGCTGGCCTTCCTCCGGCGAGGAGAGCGTGAACCCGACGTGCGCGGCGGCCGGCGACGAGGCCAGCAGCCGCGCCACCACGGGGTCGTCCACCCCGCCGACGGCGACCTCACCGGTCAGGACACCGGCCTTCGCCTCCGCGTACGCCTCGAACGTGCCGTGCCAGTCGAGGTGGTCCTCGGCCAGGTTCAGCAGCACCCCGGCGAACGGCCGCACGGACGGCGACCAGTGCAGCTGGAAGCTCGACAGCTCCACCGCCAGCACCCGGCGCCCGGCCAGCAGGGCGTCCACCACGGGCAGGCCCACGTTGCCGCACGCCACCGCGTCGATCCCGGCCGCGCGCAGGATCGACTCCAGCATCCCGACGGTCGTGGTCTTGCCGTTCGTCCCCGTCACGGCCAGCCACGTCGGCGGGTCGGCCAGCTCCAGCCCCATCCGCCAGGCCAGCTCGACCTCGCCGATCACCTCGATGCCCGCCGACGTCGCCGCCTCCAGCAGCGGGCTGGACGGACGCCACCCCGGGCTGGTCACGACCAGGTCCGTCCCCGAGGGCGGCTCGACCAGGCCGGGCGTCAGCGTCACGCCGGGCAGCAGCTGTTCCAGCGCGGCGAGGCGGTCGGCCGAACCGTCGGTGACGGTGACGACCGCGTCCGCCGCCAGCAACGCCTCCGCCGCCGACCGGCCGGTCACCCCGGCGCCGGCCACGAGGACGTGACGACCTGCGAGGAATCCCATCGTCAGCTCTCGACCGCGGTCAGCCACTCGCTGTAGAACAGGCCGAGCCCGAGCATGCAGCACATGCCCGCGAGCAGCCAGAACCTGATGATCACCGTGGTTTCCGCCCACCCGGCGAGTTCGAAGTGGTGGTGGAACGGCGCCATGCGGAACAACCGCCGTCGTGACGTCCGGAAGACCGCGACCTGCAGGACCACCGACAGCGCCTCGACCACGAACAGACCGCCGATGACGACCATCAGCAGCTCGGTGCGCGTGGCGATGGACAGGCCGGCGACCAGACCGCCCAGCGCGAGCGAGCCCGTGTCACCCATGAAGATCTTGGCCGGCGCGGCGTTCCACCACAGGAAGCCGATGCAGCCGGCCATCGCGGCGGCGGCCACCAGCGCGAGGTCCAGCGGGTCGCGCACGTCGTAGCAGCCGGCCACGAGCAGGTTCGAGCAGTTGTAGCGGAACTGCCAGAAGCTGATCACCACGTAGGTGCCGAGCACCATCGCGGACGTGCCGCCGGCCAGGCCGTCGAGGCCGTCGGTCAGGTTCACCGCGTTGGACCAGGCGCTGATCGCGGCGTAGCAGAACACCACGAACCCGACCACGCCGAACGACACCACGGCGATGTCGCGCACGAACGACAGGTTCACCGAGGCGGGCGTCATCCCGTCCTTGTTCGGGAACTGGATGACCAGCACGGCGAAGATGATCGTGGCCACGAACTGGCCGACCAGCTTCGCGGTCTTGTTCAGGCCCAGGTTGCGCTGCTTGCGGATCTTGATGAAGTCGTCCAGGAAGCCGACGACGCCCAGCGACGTGGTCAGCATCAGCACCAGCAGGCCGGACGCGCTCGGCGTCTGGTCCTGCGCGGACGCCGACATCGAGTTCACCAGGTGCGAGCCGAGGTAGCCCGCCCACATCGCGACCAGGATGGCGACGCCGCCCATGGTGGGCGTGCCGCGCTTGGTCTTGTGGCTCTGCGGTCCCTCTTCACGGATCTCCTGGCCGAAACCCTGCCGGGAGAAAATCTTGATCAGGTACGGCGTCAGCATGATCGACGTGATCAGGGCGATGGCCGCCGCGATCAGGATGCTCTTCACTTGCTGACCGCCTCCAGGAGAGCCTCGGCAACCCGCCACAGGCCGTATGAGTTGGATGCCTTCACCAGGACGACGTCACCCGGCCGCACCTGGTCGCGCAGCAGCTCGACGGCCGCCGTCACGTCGGGCACCAGAATCGCTTCTTCGCCCCAAGATCCTTCCAGGTGCGCCCCCTGGTGCATCGCGCGGGCGTCCTGACCGACCACGACCAGCTTGTTGATGTCCAAGCGGACCGCGAGCCGGCCGATCTCGTCGTGCGCGCGGATCGAGTCCGCGCCCAGTTCGGCCATCGGGCCCAGCACCGCCCAGCTGCGGCGGGCGGGCGTGGCGGACCGGGAGATGGTGGCGAGCGACTTCAGCGCCGCGCGCACCGACTCCGGGTTGGCGTTGTACGCATCGTTGATGACGGTCACACCGTCAGGACGTTCGGAGACCGCCATGCGATGCGCGGACACCCGTTCGGCCGAGCCCAGGCTCCGCGCGATCTGGTCCGGGGTCGCGCCGAGTTCGAGCGCGATGGCGGCGGCGGTGAGGGCGTTGCCGACCTGGTGCGGCCCGTGGACGGCCAGTCGGACGTCCGCCTCGCCCTCCGGGGTGACCAGGGTGAACCGCGCGCGGGCCTGCTCGTCCAGCTCGATGTCCTTGGCGCGGACCTGCGCGGACGGGTTCTCGCCGACGAAGACGACCTTGGCCTTGGTGCGGCCGGCCATCCCCGCGACGAGGGGGTCGTCGGCGTTGAGGACCGCGATGCCGTCCTCGGGCAGGGCCTCGACCAGCTCGCCCTTGGCCTTGGCGATGTTCTGCCGCGAGCCGAACTCGCCGACGTGCGCGCTGCCGACGTTCAGGACCGCGCCGACGCGGGGCACGGCGACCTGGCACAGCTCGGCGATGTGGCCGATGCCCCGGGCGCTGAGCTCGAGGACCAGGAACCGGGTGTCCTCGTCGACGCGCAACGCCGTCCAGGGGTGGCCCAGCTCGTTGTTGAACGACCCCGGCGGCGCGATCGTCGGACCCAGCGGCGCGAGGACCTGGGCGATGAGGTCTTTGGTGGACGTCTTGCCGGACGACCCCGTCACGCCGACGACGGTCAGGTGCTCCAGCCGGTCCGTGACGTGCCGGGCGAGCTTGGCCAGCGCCTTCAGCACGGCCGCGCCCGCGCCGTCGGTGTCGCCGGACAGCACGTAGGCGTTGCCCTCGGTCCGGTCGACGGGTGGCGCGATGACGGCGGGCGCGTCGACCTCCCGGCCCGCCAGCACGCCGACCGCGCCCCGCGCCACGGCCTGGGCGGCGAAGTCGTGGCCGTCGACCCGTTCGCCGGGCAGCGCCAGGAACAGGCCGCCGGGCGTGACCTCGCGGGTGTCGAACTCGACGCTGCCGGTGACCACCTCGGCCCCGGTGGCCTGGTGGAGCTTGCCGCCGACGACCTCGGCGATCTCGGCGAGGCTGAGCTGGATCACCGGGTGGCTCCTCTGATCGCGCCGGTCAGTGCGTCCACGTCGGAGAACGGCTGCACGACGTCCGCGATCTCCTGGCCGGTCTCGTGGCCCTTGCCCGCGACCACGACGACGTCGCCGGTGCGCGCCAGGGAGACGGCGTGCTCGATGGCGCGGCCGCGGTCGCCGATCTCCACGACCTCGCCGCGCTCGTCCTCCGGCACGGCCAGCGCGCCGTGCAGCATCGCGGCGCGGATCCGCGCCGGGTCCTCCGTGCGCGGGTTGTCGTCGGTGACGATCAGGACGTCGCTGCGCCGTGCCGCCTCCTCGCCCATGAGGGGGCGCTTGGCCGTGTCGCGGTCGCCGCCGCAGCCCAGGACCGTGATGACGCGGCCGGTGGCGCGGGCGCGGACCGCGTCGAGCGCGAGGGCGACGGCGGCCGGCTTGTGCGAGTAGTCCACGACGGCGGTGAAGTCCTGGCCCTCGTCGACGCGCTGCATCCGGCCGGGCACCTGGACGTTCTTGAGGCCCTCGCGGACGGCTTCGAGCGGGATGCCCCGGACGTGCAGGCAGGCGATGGCCAGCAGGGCGTTGGCGACGTTGAAGTCGCCGGGGAGGCTGAGCTCGACGTCGAGCGCGACGCCGTCCGGGCCGTGCGCGGTGAACGCCTGCTCGCCCGTGGCGGACACGGTGACGTCGGTGGCCGTCCAGTCGGCGGGCTTCGTGGTCGCGACCGTGACGGTGGCGTCCTTGACCAGGCGCGGGCCCCACTCGCCGTCCACGCAGACCACCTCGGCCCTGGCCCGGCCGTCGAACAGCTCGGCCTTGGTCCGGAAGTAGTCCTCCATGTCCGGGTGGAAGTCCAGGTGGTCCTGGGAGAGGTTGGTGAACGCGCCGACCGCGAACCCCACGCCGCCGACCCGGCCGAGGCGCAGCGCGTGGCTGGAGACCTCCATGACGACGTCCGTGGTGCCGCACTCGGCCATCGCGGCCAGCAGGGCTTGCAGGTCGGGCGCCTCGGGGGTGGTCAGGGCGCTGTCGAGCCGGGCGCCCGCGACGCGCGTCTCGACCGTGCCGATGAGCCCGGTGGCGCGACCGGCCGCGACCAGGGCCGACTCGATCATGTAGCTGGTGGTGGTCTTGCCGGAGGTGCCCGTCACGCCCCACACGGCGAGCTTGGTGGACGGCTCGCCGTAGACGCCGGAGGCCAGCAGCCCGAGGACCGCGCGGGGGTCCGGGTGCACCAGCACGGGCACGCCGTGGACCTTCGCCGCGCCTTCCTCGTCGGTCAGCACGGCCACCGCGCCGTGCTCCACGGCTTGGGCGGCGAAGTCGGCGCCGTGCACCCGCGTGCCCGGCAACGCGGCGAACAGGTCGCCGGGTCGCACGTGCTGGGCACGCAACGTCACGCCGCTGACCTGGACGTGCGCCCGGTCCGGGGCGGTCAGGTGGGCGTCGATGGTCGTGGCGAGCTCGGACACGGCAACGGGCTGGGTGCGGGAAGGGCGAGGCGGAGCGGTCGCGACCTTGCCCTCGAGCTTGGCAGGCACGCGCGGAAGGCTACCGGCGCACGGAGAGTGTTCGGCCGGCACGTCCACTCCGGACCGGTTTTCCCGTCCCACCACCCCACTGAACCTGAATTGTTTTGCATATTGAGGGAGGTGAGGGCCGGTTGCCGTGCGGTGGGACGACGCGGATCAGCAGTCGCCCCGGTAAGCGACCGCGGTTTCGCGGGCGGCGGTCGTCGGCTCGTCGTTCAACACCGCGATCGCCTCCGCGGCGGGCACGCCCTCGGTCAGCTTGCGCTTCGCCTCGGCCGCCGCCAGGGCGACCGCGCTGAAGTGGTGGCCCATCTCGGGGTGGTCCGCGAGCAGCAAACCGTGCACCGCCATGCTGCTGACGTAGACGTTCACCGTCCGCCGCTCCTCCGGGGTCTCCCCGTCGGCCAGCGCGAACCTGGCCAGGTCGTACATCGGACCGGCGGCGGTGACGAACGCGTTCAGGTCCGAGCACACCTCGACGAGGGACTTGCCCGCGGTCGTCGACGGCGCCGGTGAGGACGAGACCGGTTCCGGCGGCGAAACGGCCACGTCACCGGAATCGGAACCGCACGCCACCAAGGCGACCATCGCGACGCCCGCCACCGCCACCAGCCGGCCGAGTTCTCCCATGCCGGGAACGGTAGGCGGCGGCGACCCGGCGGCACCGGCGTTGGCAGGAACCGGACGTCACCGCACCAGCGGCACGATCGGGCTCTGCTCGGCCGACATCGGGATCTGGTAGCGCTGCGCCAGGTACGACGCCACGTCGTGGAACAGCGGCGCGGCCGACTGGGGGTTGCCGGTCGGGTTGTCGAGCATGATGCCGACCACGAACCGGGGGTCCTCGGCGGGCAGCATGCCGGCGAACGTGATCCAGTACTGCGAACTGCTGTAACAGCCGCACTTCGGGTCGATCTGCTGCGCCGTGCCCGTCTTGCCGCTGATCTGGTACCCCGGCAGCGCGGCCGGCGTGCCCGTGCCGCTCTGCAGCGCCGAGTCCGACCCCGGCGCCTTCTGCACCACCGCGCGGAACATGTCGCGCACCGTCTTGGCCGTCTGCGGCGACACGACCCGCTCGGTCTCGGCCGGGCCGATCTCCTTGCGGCTGCCGTCGGCGGACACCTCGGCGCGCACGATCCGCGGCGCGATGCGCACGCCGTCGTTCGCGATCGCCTGGTACATCCCGGTCATCTGCAGCAACGTCATGTTCAGGCCCTGCCCGATCGGCAGGTTGCCGAACGTCGAGCCGGACCACTGCTTCAGCGGCGGCACGTACCCGGGCTCCTCGCCGGGCAGCCCGGACTGGGTCCGCTCGCCCAACCCGAACTTGCGCAGCATGTCCGAGTAGCGGTCCTGGCCGATCTTCTGCGCGGTCATCAGCGTGCCCACGTTGGACGACTTCGCGAACACGCCGGTGAACGTCATGTCCAGCGGGCCGTGGTCCCACCAGTCACCGATCACCCGGTCGGCGACCTCGATGCGGCCGTCCACCCGCAGCACGCTGTCCGGCTGGTAGATGCCGTCCTCGACGGCCGTCGCGGCGGTCACCACCTTGTTCACCGAACCCGGCTCGAACACCGAGGTGACCGCGACGTTGCGCTTCTGGTCGTCGGAGGCCTTGCCGAAGTCGTTCGGGTCGAACGTCTTGTCGTTGGCCATCGCCAGGATCTCGCCGGTCCGGCTGTCCAGCACCACCGCGGAACCGCTGCGCGCCGCCGTCCTGGTCGTGTAGTCGGTGACCATGCGCTGCAACGCGTACTGCGTGTCCAGGTCCAGCGTCAGCTCGAGGCTCTTGCCGGGGGTGGCGGCGGCCAGCTCCTGCGACCGGCCCGGTCCCGGGATGACCACGTCGTCGTTGCCCTGCATGGTGTCCACGACGCGCAGCCCGTTGCGACCGGCGAGCAGGTTGTCCTGCGCGATCTCCAGCCCCAGCAGGCCGTGCGTGGCGGGCGGCTCCGCGTCCTTGCGCCAGTTCGCCGCGCCGATGATGTTCGACGCCAGCTCGCC
Source organism: Actinosynnema sp. NPDC002837 (assembly GCF_040295345.1). Classification (NCBI taxonomy): domain Bacteria; kingdom Bacillati; phylum Actinomycetota; class Actinomycetes; order Pseudonocardiales; family Pseudonocardiaceae; genus Actinosynnema; species Actinosynnema sp. NPDC002837. Next base: position 39,934 of record NZ_JBEOVG010000002.1, on the reverse strand, counting down.
GTTCGGGTACACGCGCACGGCCCGCGCCTCGGAGCCGACGTTGTAGTACTTCTCCGTGATGATGGCGGCCTTGCCGGGGTCGACGTTGTCCACCAGCTCCACGTACGTGGTGTCCCGGGACAGCTTCGCGAGCATGGTGTCCCGGTCCGTCTTCTGCCCGGCGACCTCCTTGCCCAGCGTCTGCTCGATGAACGCGGCGATGTCGGCGATCCGGTCCTCGAAGCTGCCGATGTCCGGGTCGTCCTCCAGCGCCTTCGCCCACTCCTGGCGCATCCGCTGCGGCACGACGTAGAGAGCGCGCGCCTCGACGCTGAACGCCAGCTGGTTGCCGTTGCGGTCCAGGATCGAGCCGCGCGGCGCCAGGATGTCGATCTTCGTGGCGCGCTGCTGCTCGGCCTGCGCGGACAACGCCTCCGCCTGGAAGCCCTGCACCTGCACCAGCTTGAGGCCGGCCAGGAGCAGCGCGCCGACCAGCAGCAGCCGGCCCACGGCGAGGCGGACCCGGCTGTTGCCGCCGCGCCGCGCCCGGGGAGCGGGCCCGCGGACGGACAACGGGCGTCGCACGGGTCTGCCCCGGCTGGGCCCCGGCATCACTGACCTCCTGGTACCGGCTGTCGCACTGGTTGTTCGCGCCTGTGGTCCGAGCCTGCGTTCAGCCCTGCGGTGGCTGTTGGCCGCCCGCCTGCTGACCGGTCTGGTCGCCGGCGGGCGGTTGCTGCCCGGTCTGGTCGCCGGCCGGGGGTTGCTGCCCGGCCGGGTCCTGCGCGGGCGGCGTGGTGGACGACGTGGGCGGTGGCGGCGGCTGCACCGCGGACGGCTTGCCGTACACCTCGACCGTGCCGTCCGGCAGCTGCCGCAACCGCGCCGGATCGCCCGCCGGGACCAGGCCGAGCTTCGTCGCGGCGTCGGCGAGGCCCGGCGGCGACTCGGCCAGCGCGACCTCCCGCCGCAGCTGCTCGACCTGCCGGGCGAGCCTGGTCTCCTCGGCCCGCGCGTCCTGCAACCGGTACGAGTCCGCGGTCGCCGCGGTCGCCAGCCACATGATCGCCGCGATGCCGACGCCGAGCACGACCATCACCATCACCACGAACGGCGCCTTGGGCGCCACCGTCGGCTGGCGGGTCACCGACGGGCGGCGCTTCGACGACGTGCGCTGGGCACGCCGCGCGTAGGCCCGCTCCGCCGCGGCCGAACGGCGGCGCTCCGCCGGCACGGCCTTCAGCGCGCGTTCACGGGGCTTGGACGATCTGGCCGCGGACGGCACACCGCCGCCGGACCTCGCCGGCGCGGTCATGTCGCCTCCCGGATGCGTTCCGCCGCCCGCAGCCGCACGGAGGCGGCCCTGGGGTTCTCCTCGATCTCCTGCTCGTTCGCCTGCTCCGCGCCCCTGGTCACCATCCGCAGCTGGGGACCGTGCCCCGGCAGCTCGACCGGCAGGTCCTGCGGTGACGTCGACGTGGCCAGGGCGGTGAAGGCGCGCTTGACCATCCGGTCTTCCAACGACTGGTAGGACTCCACGACGATCCGCCCGCCGACGGCCAGCACCGACAGCGCGGCGGGCAGCGCCAGGCGCAGCGACTCCAGCTCCTCGTTCACCTCGATGCGCAGCGCCTGGAACGTCCGCTTCGCCGGGTGGCCGCCCGTCCGGCGGGTCGCCGCGGGCACCACGTCGTAGAGCAGCTCGACCAGCCGACCGCTGGTGGTGAACGGCTCGCGCTCGCGCTCCCGCGCCACGGCGCCGGCGATCTTGCGGGCGAACCGCTCCTCGCCGTAGTCGCGCAGGATCCGGGTCAGGTCGTCCACCGAGTACGTGTTCAGCACGTCGGCCGCCGTCATGCCGGTGCCCGCGCTCATCCGCATGTCCAGCGGCGCGTCCTTGGAGTAGGCGAACCCGCGCTCCTCGGCGTCCAGCTGCAGCGAGGACACCCCGAGGTCCATCAGGATCCCGTCGACCTTCGCGCCGCCGACCGCCTCGGCGATCCCGTCGTAGGTGGTCTGCACGAACTCCACGCGATCGGCGAACGGCGCCAGGCGCCGCCGCGACAGCTCGATGGCCTGCGGGTCGCGGTCCAGCCCGATCAGCCGCACGCGCGGGTGCGCCCGCAGCACCGCTTCGGAGTGCCCGCCGAGGCCGAGCGTGCAGTCGACGAACACGGCGTCCCGATCGGCCAGCGCGGGGGCCAGGAGGTCCAGGACGCGGTCGAGCAGCACCGGCACGTGACGCGCCTGCTCCACCATGTCCCCTCCCTCGATGGTCCCCCCTCACAAAGACAAGAAATTCGGGTGTCGTCAGGTCCCCGCCCGCCCGTCGGACCTGGCGCCGGGGAAGGTGCGCCAGGGCCGAAAGCCGAGCGGACCGAGGCCTCACGGCACCCGAAACCTCGAAGCAAACGACCGTTCCAGCCGATCTAGAAGACGCCGGGCAGCACCTCCTCGCGCGCCGTGGCGTAGCTGTCCTCGTGTTCCTCGAGGTAGCGCTGCCACGCCTGCGCGTCCCAGATCTCCAGCCGGTTGATCGCGCCGATGACCACGCACTCCTTGGTCAGCCCCGCGTACCGCCGCAGCTCCGGTGCGATCGACACCCGGCCCTGGCCGTCCGGCCGCTGCTCGTCCGTCCCCGCGAACAGGTAGCGCTGGTAGGCGCGGACGGCCTCGTTGGTGAACGGAGCGTCCGCGACCTTGCGCGCCATCTGCTCGAACTCCGCCCGGGGGAACACGTAGAGGCAGTGGTCCTGGCCCTTGGTGACCATGAGACCCCCCGCTAGCGCGTCCCGGAACTTCGCAGGCAGCGTCAGTCGGCCCTTGTCGTCCAGCCTCGGGTAGTGCGTGCCCAGGAACACGGCGCCCACCTCCCGACGCCGGAAGCTTCACTTCCGACCGGCAGTGGAGCCCCCGTCTGCCCCACCGGCCGCCACAGTACCCCACTTTTCACCACAGTCAACGCTGAAACGGGTGGTTGCACGGCCTGTGGCGAAGCGTTTACGCAGGTAGAACGAAGATGTCCACCGTGGAGGGTGGTGGGGGACGCCGAGCGCGACCACCTCCGCGGGTGAGCCGAACCGGCCCGAACTCCACCCGGATGGCCCAGTGAAATCGGGCAAAACCGGTTCGCCGGCGGCCGCGGTGGGGAATCGTGGTGGGGTGCGGTGAACCGGCCGGCTCGGCGGGCCGTGGAACCCACGAGCACGAAACTGTTCAATCGGTGTAGGGCGCTTCGCCCTGGTTTGACACACTGCGTGAAACGCTCACCGCCACCGCGAACCGGTCGCGGTAGGGCCGCGCCCTGCTCCAGGAGGTCGAGTGACTCCGAGTACACAGCCAGCCGCGCTGCCAGAACACTCCTACGGGGGCAGCGGCGCGCCGGCGGGCAACCAGGCGAACCCCGTCGGCGGGGCCGACACCCGCGCCGCGCACGCCAACCACGTGCCGCCGGTCCGGGAAGAAGCGCTCGCCGAGCTGCACGCCGCGGTCGGGCGGATCGCCGCCAACGTGGAGAAGGTCATCGTCGGCAAGCCCGACGTCGTCCGGGTCGCGCTGGTCACCCTGCTGGCCGAGGGCCACCTGCTGGTCGAGGACGTGCCCGGCGTCGGCAAGACCTCGCTGGCCAAGGCGCTGGCCCGGTCCATCGACTGCACCGTGAGCCGCATCCAGTTCACCCCGGACCTGCTGCCGAGCGACATCACCGGCGTGTCGATCTACAACCGGCAGGACAACGACTTCGAGTTCCGCCCCGGCCCGGTGTTCGCGAACATCGTGGTGGGCGACGAGATCAACCGCGCCTCGCCGAAGACCCAGTCCGCGCTGCTGGAGTGCATGGAGGAGCACCAGGTCACGGTCGACGGGCAGACCTACCCGCTCGGCGCGCCGTTCATGGTGATCGCCACGCAGAACCCGATCGAGATGGAGGGCACCTACGCCCTGCCCGAGGCCCAGCGCGACCGGTTCACCGCGCGGGTCTCCATCGGGTACCCGGACCCGGCGGCCGAGCTGGCGATGGTGGACGAGCACGCGGGCCACGACCCGATGGCCGACCTGCGGCCGGTGTCCGACGCCGAGCAGGTGCTGCGGCTGGTCAACGTGGTGCGGCGGGTGCACCTGTCGCCGGAGATCCGCCGGTACGCGGTGGAGCTGGTCGGCGCCACCCGGCGGCTGCCCGAGCTGCGGCTGGGCGCGTCGCCGCGCTCGACGTTGCAGCTGGTGCGGGCGGCCCGGGCGCAGGCCGCGCTGGCCGGTCGCGACTTCGTGGTGCCCGACGACATCCACGCGGTGGCGGTGCCGGTGCTGGCGCACCGCCTGGTGCTGACCGCGGAGGCGCAGGCGGCCCGCCGGTCGCCGGCCGACCTGGTCCGCAACCTGCTGCAGCGGGTGCCGGTGCCGCAGGCGGCGCTGGACCCGACCGGGCAGTTCCTGCACCACGTCAACCCGAACAACCACCGCTGACATGCGCGGAGCCCTGTCCGGGCTGACCACCCGGGGCCGGTGCCTGTTGGCCGCGGGGTTCGCGGCCGGTTTGTGCGCGGTCGTGCTCAACGAGCGGGACCTGCTGCGCGTGGCGGCGTTCGTGGTGGCCCTGCCGCTGCTGGCGGCCTGGCTGGCGCAGCGGGCCAGGGTCGGCCTGCACGCGACGCGGCTGCTGCACCCCAGCCGGGTCCAGGTGGGCTCGGCGACGGACGTCCGCGTGGAGCTGCGCAGCGCCGGACGGCTGCCGACCGGTGGGCTGCTGCTGGAGGACGCGGTGCCGTACGCGCTGGGCGCGCGCCCGCGGTTCGTGGTGGAACGGCTGCCGCGCAACATCGTGACCGTGCTGCGGTACCCGCTCAAGCCGGTGATGCGCGGCGTCCAGCAGGTGGGTCCGCTGATGGCGCGGATCACCGACCCGTTCGGCCTCGCCGAGTTCGACCGCGAGATGGCGGGTCGCAGCCGGCTGGTCGTGGTGCCGCGCGTGGTCGGGCTGACCGGCCTGCCGAGCGGTTCGGGCATGGGCTCCGGCGACGACGGCTCGATCCGGCTGCGCGCCGGTCAGGGCGAGGACGACGCGGTGGTCCGCCCCTACCGGCACGGCGACGACCTGCGGAAGGTGCACTGGCGCTCGACCGCGAGGCGCGACGAGCTGATGGTGCGGGTCGAGGAACGGCCCTGGCGCGGCGGCACGACCGTGCTGCTGGACCACCGGCTGGTCGCGCACCGGGGCAGCGGTCCCGGCGCGAGCCTGGAGTGGGCGGTCTCGCTGGCCGCGTCGATCTGCCTGCACCTGCACCGGTACGGCCACCAGGTGCGCCTGGTCGGCGACGACGGCCGGGTGCTGGCGGGCGGTCCGGGCAACAGCGGGTACAGCGACTCGGTGGTGCTGGACGCGTTGGCCGCGCTGACGCCCTCGCACCGCCGTGAGCCCGCCGCGGGGGTGGACCCGGGCGCGGGTCAGGAAGTGATCGCGATCCTCGGCGGCAGCACGCCCGCCGTGGTGGACGCGCTGGTCCGCAACCGGCCGCGCGGCATGCGCAGCCTGGCGGTGGTGATGGACGTCGCCGCGTGGGGGTCCGCGTCCGAGGAGCCGGCGCCCGACCCGGCCGACGCGCAGCGGTTGCTGAGCGGCGCGGGGTGGGGCGTGGTCGTGGCGCGGCCGTCGACGCCGATGGGACAGGTCTGGCAGGAGCTGTGCCACAGCGCGGGCAACCGCGGCCCCGTGGTGCGCACGGAGGTGGGCTAGGTGACCGGCAGGACGAGCGCGGTGGGCGCCGACAACTGGGTCGTGAACGCGACGCCCGCGGTCGCCGGGCTGGCCACGCTGTGCGCCGCGACGGCGTTGTCCAGCGTGCTCGACGGGGTGCTGTGGCTGGTGTACCTGGCCGTGGCGATCGCGGTGGTCGGCGGCACGGGCGTGCTGCTGCGCGCGACGCGGGCGGCCGCGCCGCTGGTCGCCCTCGGGCAGCTGCTGGCGTTGACGTGCCTGCTGGTGACGGTCTTCACCCGCAGCGGTGTGCTCGTCGTGCTGCCCGGTCCGCAGTCGTTGCAGGACCTGCTGGCGGTGCTCGGCAACGCGATGACCGAGGTGCAGACCGGTGTGCCGCCCGTGCCGGACAGCCCCGCCATGCGGTGCCTGGTGATGGTGGCGATCGGGCTGGTCGCGATCCTGGTGGACACCCTGGCGGTCGGCCTGGGCGCGCCCGCCGCGTCGGGGCTGGTGCTGCTGTGCGTGTTCGCGGTGCCCGCGTCGCTGGCCGACGAGATGCTGCCGCTGTGGACGTTCGTGTTCGGCGCGGGGGCGTTCGCGCTGCTGCTGGCCGTGGACGGGCAGCACCGGCACGAGGCTTGGCGCGGCCGGTTGCCCAGTGGCGGGCAGAGCGGGTCGGGACCGGCGGCGACGGCGGTGGCCGGGTTGGCCGTGGTGGTCGCGTTGCTGGCGGGCGCGGGTCTGACGCTGGTCGGCACCGTCGGTCGGCTGCCGGGCACCGGCGGGGAGGTCGGCGGCGGCAGCGGCGGGCTGGGCATCGACCCGATGACGCAGCTGCGGGGCATGCTCAACCAGGGCGCGCCGCGCGAGCTGTTCCGGGTGCGGGACATGCCGGGCACCTCGGCGTACCTGCGGGCGATGACGTTGCGCCAGTACGTGCCGGACAAGGGCTGGGAGCTGGGCGGGAACATGCCGGAGGGCGTGCCCGCGAACGGCGCGCTGCCCGAGCAGCCCGGCGATCCCGGCGGCGGCACGGCCGCCAAGGTCCGGATCGAGCCGGTGAACTGGGTGGACAACTGGCTGCCGGTGTACGGGCGGCCGCGCGGCATCCAGGAGGTCGACGACAACTGGAGGTTCGACCCGGAGCGCGGGATGGTCTACAGCGTCCGGCCCCGCAAGTCCGGGGAGTACACGCTGGAGACGGTGTTCGACACGCCGTCGGCGGACACGCTGCGGAAGGTCGACAGCCAGGTGGACATCGACCCGGCGTACCTGGAGGCGCCGGGCGTCGGTGGCCGGGTGGCGGAGTTGGCGCAGCGGATCGTGGCCGGGCACGACAACCAGTTCGACCGGGCGACGGCGTTGTACCGGTACTTCACCGACGGTACGCAGGGCTTCGAGTACAAGGTGCAGACCTCGACCACGAAGACGTCGGTCGACGCCTTGGAAGACTTCGTGTTCAACGGCAAGCAGGGGTTCTGCGAGCAGTACGCGTCGGCGATGGCGATCATGGCGCGGTCGGTCGGCATGCCGGCGCGGGTGGCGCTCGGCTTCACGGCCGGGTACGCGACCGGTGACGTGCAGACGATCACGTCGCAGGACGCGCACGCGTGGGTCGAGATCTACTTCCCCGGCTACGGCTGGATGACGTTCGACCCGACGCCGCTGGTGGACGGGCGGGGCGCGACCCCGCCGTACATCTCCGGTCTGGACGCGGACGACGAGGAGGACAACCCCAACGCCAGCGCGACGGCCACCACGACCACGACGGTGGCTCCTGGGACGTCGGCGTCCGCGTCGGCCGTGCCGGACGCGTTGGGCCAGGACGGGACGACGTCGACGGAGGAGTCGACGCCGACGTGGCACTTCGTGACGCTCGGGGTGGTCGGGCTGCTCGCGTTGCTGGCGACGGTGGCGTTGCGCGTCGGCGGGCCGCGGTCGCCGGGACAGGGGTCGAGGGGGCCCGCGTGGCTGCGTTCGGCGAGGTGGCTGCGCCCGGCGGCGTTGGTGGCGGCGTTGGTGGGTTGGGCGGTCGTGCTGACGTTGGCGGTGGCGCTGCTGTCGTGGTGGTTGGGGGCCGTGCTGGTGGTGGCGCTGGTGGTCGCGGCGCCGGCGGCCGTGCGGGCTTGGCGGCGGCAGCAGCGGTTGCGCGCGGTGTCCGGGTTGGGGCCGGACGCGGCGAGCGCGGCTTGGCAGGAGTTGGTCGCGGAGTCCGTCGACCGGGGTACGCGGGTGCCGCGCACGGAGACCGTGCGGGTGGCGGCGCGACGGTTGGTGCGGGCGCACAACCTGGACGAGCAGGGACGGGACGGGCTGCGTGCCGTGGTCGGCGCGGTGGAGCGGTCCTGGTACAGCGCGCAGGCGGCGGCGGACCCGTCGCTGCCCGGCGCGGTGGACAACGTGCGCCAAAGCCTGAACCGCAACGCACCGCTGGCGTTGAAGGCCAAGGTCCTACCCCGCTCGGTGCTCCAACCGAAGCCGCCGGAGGAGCGCGACCCCGACGAGTGATCAGGGGACGCTGAGCGGTTGGTGCGACGGTCAGAGGGCCGGGGGACTTCCCCCGGCCCTCTGACTTTTCACCGGCCTCTCCCCTTCACGGGCCTGCTCCCCCGGCCCTCTGACCTTTCCCCCTTCACGGGCCTGTTCCCCCTGCCCTCGCCCTTCGCCCGGCCCCACACGTGCCTGGCCTGAGGCCTGGGTCCGAACCTGGTCGGGCACGCAGACGGCCCGCCCCGGAGGTTCCCGGGGCGGGCCGTCTGCGTTGTTCAGTCGTTCAATCGGGGCTGTCGCGTGGACTACTCGTCCTCGAAACGGCGACGGAAACGTTCTTCCATCTTCTGTGAGAACGAGCTGCGGCTGGGCCGGCTTCCCTCTTCGCTGGGCTCTTCGGCACCCTGGTCACCACGACGCAACGTCGTCACGGTGAGCAGTACGCCGAAGAACATCAGCAGGAAGCCGACCACGCTCACCACCGGGATACCAGCGAGCTTCGGCAACATCACACCCGTCACCAGCAGTGCCACACCCACGGCGAACAACGCGATGCCTTGGATGCGACGCCGTCGGGACGGCTTGCGCAGCTTGGCACCGCGCACAGTGGATGCGAACTTCGGGTCCTCGGCGTAGAGCGCGCGCTCGATCTGGTCGAGCAGTCGCTGCTCGTGCTCGGAGAGTGGCATGGCTCCTCCTCCGGCACAGCGGTCGCGGGCGCCGGGTAATCACGGTTGCCGCCGGTCCCGGCGGACGCCCCGCCCTGGGGGCGTCACAACCAGGATACGATTCGCAAGGCTTGGCGACTACCCAGTCCGTGCCCCTAAGCGGTTCGTTCTGTCACCATCATCCTCACGGGTCAACGGTCAGACCACCGTGAGGTCGCACAAGTTGCCTCCACCTCGGCTGTCAAGGCCCAGAAAAGCTCCGATGTTCACTCCCCTGCGCGGGTGATCGAGGGCCGCAACCACCCCACTGCGGTCGTGGGACGGGCATCAAAGCCCCTCTCACCCTTCCTCCCGTCCCACGTTCGAACCTTTCGTGCACGCTCTGTAATCGCTCCGGCACCCCCTTGGCGCAGCCGGCAGAGACCAAGATCACAACCTGTCACCCGCCTCCCACCTCCCCACACCTCCTCGGCGGGCGACTGTGCGGGCCGAGTACGGAACCACGAACCGACCCCGCGACCACGTGAACATCGTTGCTAGCTCTGGGTGTTCACCTCCTTGCTGTTCGTGTTCGGCCCGGGACGATTCGGCTGGGGCGCCGAGACGGGAGGGGTCCGGACTGTCCTGGGTGGACTGCGGCCAGGTGGGGTGGGCGGCGGGTGGTTGGGACGCGCGGGGGTGGCTGTGGTGAGTCGAGGCGGTGGTTGGTGCGGATGGTCGAGTCGTGGCGGCCGGTTGGGGTCGAAGGTCAGGTGAGGGCCGCGGTTGGTCGGGCGGCGGGGCGAGGTCGGCGGGGTGAGGTCGGCGGCGGGCAGGGCTTGGCTGTGGCCGGTTGGTGGGATGTGGCCGGTGGGCGCTGCGACCGGTCGGGGGCGGCTGCAGAGCGGTGGGGGCGGCGGTTGGTCGGGCGGCGGGGCGAGGTCGGCGGCGGGCAGGGCAGTTGGGGGTTAGGGGTGGGGTCAGGGGGCGGGACTCCTTGGGGTGGGGAGGTTGGTTGCGGTGATCCGCGGCCTCGGGCGGGTGGTGGCTTGGGTGGATGCGCGTAGTAGGTCCTGGGCTACGGCGGTCGGTGATTGGCGCAGGCGGGTGGGGGTGGTGTGCAGGACGATGGCGCCGGCGGCTTGGAGGAGGTCGGCCCTGGGGGTCGGGGTGTTGAACTGCCAGGCCAGGGCTCGGTCGTTCCACCAGGCGTCGGCGATGCCCAGCGGACGGCCTTCGGCGGTGGTCAGGGGGACGCCCCAGGCCGGTGGTGGCAGGGGGAGGTCGTCCAGGACGGCTTTGGCCCAGGCTTGGGGCACCGACCGCACGCCGTCGGCCAGTTCGGAGAGGACCTGTCTGGCCTGTTCCGACGACCTGGCCAGCCCGGCCTTGAGGTCGGCTACGGGCACCCCGCCGTGGCGCACCACCTCGGTCAGCACGGCTCGGATGTCGTCACGCTGGTTCAGCGCCTTCGCGGTGTCGATGGCGGCCCTGGCCAGTGGTGCGGTCAGGAAACCTCGGCGCAGCACCGGGTCGGGTAAACGGCGGACCCGGGTGATCCGGACCTTCGCGGCCGGTTCCAGGGCGCGGTTGACGAGGATCTGGACCGGGCCGGTGGCCGGCAGTGCCCGCAAGCCGTGCAGTTGCAGCGCGTCCACGCCGGTGAGCAGGGTTTGCGGGCCGCCGTAGCGCAGCGCCGCGCGGACCAGTTGCGCCCGCGTCGGCGGTGTTCGGGCCAGCAGCAGGATTCCCGGCAGGACGTGCTGCCACGGGCCCTGCGGCCGGCAGCGGACGGCCAGTTCGCCGCTCGGCAGACCCAGGCTCAGCAGCTCCGACGCGGTGGCGACGCGGTGGGGGAAGAGACCGCCCAGGGCGTCCAGGTCGATGGTGGTTCGCATGTGTCCACCATCGGCGGTCGGGGTGGGGTGGTCGATGGGGAGATCGCGAACTGTGGACAACTCGGTGGGCTGTGGACAACTCGCCGGCGACCCGGACGAAAAGAGGCCTTCCGCAGACCCGACCGTCTGCGGAAGGCCTCAGCGAACGGCGGCCACCCCTCGTTGGCCACCGCGTGGCTTCAGAGGCGCACGAGGTCCTCGTGGATCTCCACGTCCAGCTCGCGGCGGACGGAGCGGACCTCGCGCCAGGCGTCGTACACGGCGACCAGGCCGCCCGCGAGCACGAAGGAGACGGCGAGCGCGACCACACCGTCGAGATCGGACTTGACGACGACCACCACGGCGGCCCACACCATGACGGCGGTGAAGACGAGAGTGGTCGCGAGGCGTTCGGTGAACCGCCGGCGGGACCTGGCAGGCTCCTCGATGTGGTTCATGACTCCCCCTCTGAACTCGGCTGATGACTCATTTGTAGGAGTTCCGCCGCCCGAGTTCTGCGTCAGATGACGCACAAGGGGAAATCAGTTGGTGAAGTCGTAGAGCCTGCTCACCTGATGGATGTCGATCTTCCGCCGCCCGGTGCTGATGATGCCCTCCTCGCGCAGTCCGCGCAGCACCCGCACGAGCGATTCCCGCGACGTGCCGGCGATGCCCGCGAGTTCCTCCTGGCTCAACGCGATCGCGCCCTGGTCGGCGATCCCCCGCTCCAGCGCCACGTCGATGAGCACGGCGGCGACGCGCTGCGTGGCCGTGCCGCTGATCTGCACGCGCTGGCGGTCCGTGTCACGTTGCCGCGACACCACGACGATCAGCACGGACCACGCGATGCGCGGGTACCGCTGGCACAGCCCGGCGAACGAACCGGCCGACAGCACCAGCGCCCGCACCTGGCCCAAGGCCCGCACGGTCGCCGAACGCGGCCGCCCGTCGACCGCCGAGCGCTCACCGACGATGTCACCGGCCCCGCGCACCGCCAGCACCTTCTCGCTGCCGTTCGCCGTGGTCGCGGTCACCCGCAGCAGACCTCGGCGCACCACCAGCACGTGCCGGGTCACCTCACCCTCGTAGCAGACCACGGAGCCGGACGGGTAGTCGCGCTCGACGCCCGTCGCCAGGAGCACCTCGTGCTCGGAGGGCGTGAGCAGACCCCAGAACCGATCCACGTCACCACTGTGCCGGGTGATCGACGCGCGAGCCCTCGATCAGGCCCGCGACCACCCGAACGGCGCGGGCAACGGGGTCGGGAAGCCGAACAGGCGATCAGTCGCCGCGCTCCGGCTTGGGCTCGTCGTGCCCCGACCTGCCCGGTCCCTGGCCCAGCAGCGAGGCCGGTCGGATCGCCGCCGTGCCGAACCTGGACCGCGCCTGGTCGGCCGCCTGCTCCGCCTCGCGCCAGCCGCGCTCCGGCGCGTCGAACATCAGCTGCTCGCCGTCGTCGCCCTCGACCAGCTGCTCGATCCGCACGCCGATCAACCGCACCGCGCCGGGCGGCACCTGCTCGTCCAGCAGGGTCGACGCCGTCTTGTAGACCTCCTGCGTCACGTCCGTCGCCACCCGCAACGTCTTCGACCGCGTGATCGTGGTGAAGTCGGAGAACCGCACCTTGATCGACACCGTGCGCCCGCGCAGCCCCCTGGACCGCAACGTCGCCGCCGAGCGCTCCGACAGCCGCAGCAGCTCCCGGCGCAGCAGCTCCCGGTCGAAGTGGTCGACCTCGAAGGTCTCCTCCGCGCCGATCGACTTCTCCCGCGTGGACGGCACCACCGGCCGGTCGTCGTGCCCCTGCGCCAGCGCGTGCAGGTGCTCGGCCAACGCCACGCCGATCAGCCTGCGCAGGCGCGGCAACGGCGTCGCGGCCACGTCCGCCACCGTCTCCAGTCCCACCCGGTCCAGGTTCTCGGCCGTGCGCTGACCCACGCCCCACAGCGCCGACACCGGCAACGGGTGCAGGAACGACAGCACCTCGTCGCGCGGCACGACCATGAACCCGTCCGGTTTGCACATCCCGGACGCGAGCTTGGCCAGGAACTTCGTCGGCGCCACGCCCACCGAGCAGGTGATCCCGTGCGCCTGCTGCACCTGCTCGCGGATCAGCTTCGCGATCTCGCCCGGGGTGGCGCGCATCCGCTTCAGCGCGCCGCTCACGTCGAGGAACGCCTCGTCCAGGCTCAACGGCTCCACCAGCGGCGTGATGTCGCGGAAGATCGACATCACCCCGCGCGAGACCTCCTGGTACCGGGCGAAGTTCGGCGGCACGAACACCGCGTGCGGCGCGAGCCTGCGGGCGTGCGAGGTCGGCATGGCGGACCGCACGCCGAACTCGCGGGCGATGTAGTTCGCCGACGCGACCACGCCCCGGTTCGCCGTGCCGCCCACGACCACCGGTTTGCGCGCCAGCTCCGGCCGGTCGCGGATCTCGACCGACGCGTAGAAGGCGTCCATGTCCACGTGCAGCATCGAGCAGCCGGTGTCGTCCGGCCAGACGTCGCCGCGGGCGAGGAAGCGATCGACCAGACCGCGCGGCAGGTTCGCGCTGCGGCCCACGACCACCTCCGTCCTGACCCGAACACCCGTTCGAGACTCTACGCCAAGCGGTAGGCCCGCTGCGCGTTCTCCCACCCGATCAGGTGGGCGATCCGCTCCGCGTCCGCCAGGGCGAAAGCATGGTCCCGCAGACCGGCCGAGAGGAAGTCCGACAACGCGCGGCGGAAGAACAGCGCGCCCAGGTAGTACAGCTCGGCCAGCGCGAACGCGTCGGTGGAGAACAGGAACTTCCCGAACGGCACGATCTCCAACGCCTCGGCCAGCACCCGGCTCGCCCGGTGCGCCACCGTGTGCGTGGCCAACCCCAGGTCCACGAACACGTGCGGGAACACCTGCGCCAGGTAACCGGCGGTGCGGTGGAACGGGTAGTTGTGCAGCAGCATGATCGGCACGCCCAGCGGCGCCGTCGCCCGCAGCAGGTCCGTGAGCAGCGACGGGTCGCACCGGTGCAGCGACAGGTCCGCGTCCCCGTAGCCGACGTGGAACTGCACGGGCAGCCCCCGGTCCAGCGCCTCCCACACCAGGAACCGGCTGATCACCTCGTCCGCGCACCGGGTCGAGCCGGCTCTCAGCCACCGGTCGGCCGCCGCCACCACCTCGGCGTCCGCGGGTCGTGACGGGTCGAGGTCCAGCCCCACCCGGTAGGCCGCGATCGACTTCGCCGCGACCGCCGACGACGAGTCCAACGCCGCCCGCACCCGCGCCGGGAACCCCGAGGCGCCCTCGGGCACGACCGCCTCCGCCACCCGCTCCAGCCGCAGCACGCGATGTTCACGCGATCCGGTGAACGAGGCGGGCCCCACGAACCCCTCCGGCCAGACCCCGTCGTCCACCAGGAACGTCGAGATCTCCGCCGCCGACACCAGCGCCCGGTTCACCTCGGCCGCACCCAGCGACCGCCGCCGCGCCACGTACTCGTCGGCGGGCGCGAGGACCGGCAGATCCAGCAAAGGCGCACACCAGCGCCGCACCGCGAGCCCCAGCGACGAGTCGAACAACGACGTGCCCAACGGCGACGCGGACTCGGCCTCGGTCAGGTTGGACTCGAAGCCGTCCCGGTCGAGGTCGACGCCCAGCACCCCGTGGCAGTGGTGGTCCACGAGGCGCAACGACGCCACGCACGGCAGCAGATGGTCCACTTGTTGAACAGTAGTGACCTGGTGTAACCACGCACGATGGACACCGCGGAGCGGGAACACCGACGTGCGCTGGCGGCCGAGATGGTGGACGACCTGCTGGAGCGGGACGTCGTGGCGGTCGCACTGACCTGGGTCGACCACAGCGGCATCACGCGGGTGAAGTCCGTGCCGCTCGCGGGGCTGCCCAGAGCCGCCGCGGACGGCGTGGGCGCGTCGCCGGTGTTCGACGCGTTCCTGCTGGACGACACGATCGTCTCCGGGCGGCACGCCGGCGGGCCGGTCGGCGACCTGCGGCTGCACCCCGACCTGGACCGGCTCACCGTGCTCGCGGGCCAGCCGGGCTGGGCGTGGGCGCCCGCCGACCGCTTCGACCAGCAGGGCGAGCCGCACCCGCAGGACGAACGCGGCCTGGCCAGGGCGGTGGCCGACCGCCTCACCGTGCACGGCTACGAGGTCCAGGCGGGTTTCGAGGTCGAGTGGGTCGTCGGGCAGGGCGACACCGACGAGTTCCGGCCCGCCACCACCGGGCCCGCCTACGGCCACGCGCGCCAGGTCGAGCTGTCCGACTACGCCGCGGACCTGCTGTCGGCGCTGGCCGAGCAGGACGTCGAGGTGCTCCAGTTCCACCCCGAGTACGCGCCGTCCCAGTTCGAGCTGTCCACCACGCCCGAGGACCCGGTGCACGCGGCGGACACGTCGGTGCTGGTGCGGGAGACGATCCGGGCCATCACGCTGCGGCACGGCATGCGGGCGTCGTTCTCGCCGAAGGTCACCGCCGACGGCGTCGGCAACGGCGGGCACCTGCACCTGAGCCTGTGGCGCGACGGCCGCAGCCTGTTCCAGGACGGCGAGAGCTGGTTCGGGCTGACCGAGGACGCCGACGCGTTCGCCGCGGGTGTGCTGCGCCGGCTGCCGGCGCTGTGCGCGATCGGCGCGCCGTCGGTGGCCAGCTACCTGCGGCTGGTGCCGCGGCACTGGGCGGGCGCGTTCGCCGTGTGGGGCCTGGAGAACCGGGAGGCGGCGCTGCGCCTGGTCGCGGGTCGCGACCTGGAGGTCAAGTGCTACGACCTGTCGGCGAACCCGTACCTCGTGGTGGCGGCCACGATGGCGGCGGGCCTGGCCGGGATCGTGGAGCAGGCGCGGCTGCCCGAGCCGGTCGGGGTGGACCCGGCCGCGCTGCCGGAGGCCGAGCGCCTGCCGACGTGCCTGGAGGACGCCGTGGCGGCGTTCGAGGCGGACGAGGCGCTGACCGAGGCGTTCGGCGCGGAGTTCGCCGCGACGATCGCCGACGTGCGGCGCGGCGAGATCGCCCGGTTGGCCGACTGCCCGCCGGAGGAGGTCGCCGCGCTGACCCGCTGGCGGCACTGAACGCCGTCAAGCGTCGTGCCGGGCCTCGTCCAACGCCTTGCGCAACCGGGTCAGGGCCCGGTGCTGGGCCACCCGCACGGCGCCGGGCGTCGAGCCGACCGCCTCGGCGGTCTCCTCGGCGGACAGGCCGAGGACCACCCGCAGCACCAGGATCTCCCGCTGCCGGGCCGGCAGGACGTCGAGCAGCTGCCCCATCCGATCGGACAGCTCACCCTGCAACGCCCGCTGCTCGGGCCCCGGTTCGAGGCCCGCGCTGTCGGGCAGCTCCGGCACGGACTCGGCGCGGTTGCGCGCCGACGCGCGGTGCGCGTCGGCCACCTTGTGCGCCGCGATCCCGTACACGAACGCCATGAACGGCCGGCCCTGCTCGCGGTAGTTGGGCAACGCCTTCAGCACGGCGAGGCAGACCTCCTGGGCCACGTCCTCCGCCGACGCCGACGACCGCTGCCCGTGCCCGACCCTGGCCCGGCAGTACTTCACGATCACGGGTCTGATCGCGGCCAGCAACGCGTCGACCGCCCGCCGGTCGCCGCGGACCGCCCCTTCGACGTACGCCTCCGGTCCCCCCTCCACCCTTGCCGCCGAGGAGGACGCCACGTCCTCGCTCCGCACCGACCTCACCGACCGGAATCCCGGCACAACCGACACACCAACCACCATCGCCGCCATCGCGAGCTCCTCGGCGTCCGCGCGCTGGACGCCCCTCGGGGGCACATGCGAACGCGACGCCGACCGCACACGCGGATGACGCGACTCACACGAAGTTACCCCGAATGGCCGCGTTTAGTCCCCGTTCGGACTAGTGGCGGCCCACTATCGGACGCGCTGCGTGATCGAGGACCGTTCGATCTCTCTTCGGAGCCGGGTCAACGCCCGGTGCTGCGCGACGCGGACCGCGCCGGGCGTGGCGTCGACGGCGACGGCGGTCTCATCGGCCGTGAGGCCGACCACCACCCGCAGCGCGAGGATCTCCCGCTGCTTGTCCGGCAGCAGGCGCAGCAGCTCGCCCATCCGCTGCGCCAGCTCCACGCGCAACGCCGTCTGCTCTGGGCCCGCGCGCTCGTCGTCCGGGCCGTCGGGCACCTCCGGCACCGGCTCGGCCCGGTTGCGCAACGCCGCGCGGTGCGCGTCCGCCACCTTGTGCGCCGCGATGCCGTACACGAACGCCAGGAACGGCCGGCCGTGGTCCTTGTACGTCGGCAACGCGGTCAACAGCGCCAGGCACACCTCCTGGGCCACGTCGTCGGCCGACGTGGACGACCGCTCGTGCCCGCCGACGCGGGCGCGGCAGTACCGCACCACCAGCGGGCGGACGGCGGCCAGCAGCGACGCGACCGCCCGGCGGTCGCCGGCGACGGCGGCGCGCACCTCGTCTTCCAGGTCCTCGGGCGCGGTGGCGGCCATCAGCCGGCCCCGGCTAAGTGCGGGTCTCCCATGGCGGGTCCTCTGCGGATAGGCGGCGGAGGACTCCGTTCTACCGCACTCAGGCCGGCTTTCGGCCCATGAGGTGCAACCGGGCGGCCACGTCGCGCAGCGGCGGGCGGGTCGACGCGGCCAGTTCCAGCTCGGCCAACGCCTCCGCGGCGCCGGGATTGGCCTCCAGCACGGCCCCCGGCACCAGGTCGGACACCACGCCGTGGCCCTGGACCAGCTCCACCTTCAGCCCCGCGGCCACCACCGACGCCTCCAACCCGGCCACGTCGAACCGGCGCAGCAGCGGGTCGCGGGTGCCGACGAGCTGACCGGCCTCGTCGTCCAGCAGCCGGCGCGCGTCCACCAGCCGGCCCGCGATGGCCCGGTGCAGCACGGCCGCGTACCGGTTCGCCACCAGCAACGACACCGCCCCGCCCGGGGTCGCGGCGGCGGCCAGCGCGGCCAGCGCGACGCCGACGTCGTCCACGACCTCCAGCAGGCCGTGGGCCAGCACCAGGTCCGCCGAGGCGTCCCGGTCCAGCGCGTCGGTGTCGCCCTGAACCGCGGTGACGCGGTCCAGCACGCCTTCGTCGGCCGCACGGCGGTGCAACGTCGCCAGCGCGTCGGGGCTCGGGTCGATCACCGTCACGGTGCACCCGGCCACGGCCAGCGGCACGGCCCAGACGCCGCTGCCACCGCCGACGTCGAGCACGCGCGGCGGTTCACCGCCCCGGCGGTCCCGCGCGGCGGTCAGCTCGGCGTCGAGCACCCTGTGTACGGCGTCCGGTCGCATGGACGTAGAGCGTAAGGGCCGTAGGCTGCACTACGTGCATACGGTGGCGGTGCTCAGCCTCAAGGGTGGCGTTGGGAAGACGACGGTCGCGCTCGGTCTCGCGTCGGCGGCGCTTCGGCGTGGCGTCCGGACGCTGGTCATCGACCTGGATCCGCAGTGCAACGCCACCTCCACGCTGGAACCGGATGACACCGAGGCCAGCATCTACGACGTCCTGCAGGACCCGAGCCGCGACACGGTGGACAAGGCGATCGCGCCCAGCGCGTGGGGCGACGGCGTGGACGTGCTCGCCGGTTCGGAGGACGCGGAGTCGCTGAACCACCCCGACCCGGGCGAGACGCGGCTCGGCAGGCTGCGCGAGGCGCTGCGCCTGCTGCAGGACGACGAGGACCCCTACCAGCTGGTGCTGCTGGACTGCCCGCCGTCGCTCGGTCAGCTGACCCGGTCGGCCCTGGTCGCGGCGGACCGCGCGCTGCTGGTGACGGAGCCGACGATGTTCGCGGTGGCGGGCGTGCAGCGGGCGTTCGAGGCGGTGCAGGCCGAACGCGAGCACAACGAGGACCTGCAGCCGTTGGGCGTGGTGGTGAACCGGGTGCGGCCGAGGTCGCACGAGCACCAGTTCCGCATCGACGAGCTGCGGGACATCTTCGGGCCGCTGGTGATGCCGGTGGCGTTGCCGGACCGGCTCGCGGTGCAGCAGGCGCAGGGCGCGTGCATGCCGATCCACGAGTGGGGCACGCCGGGCGCGCGCGAGGTGGCCTTGGCGTTCAACCTGCTGCTGGCCCGGATACTGCGGATCAGCCGGAGCAGACGCAGGGCCGTGCACCACGACTTCAACGACGAGGAGATCGAGGAAGCGGTGGAGGCGTGAGCACGACCGCCGTCCTCGCGTTCACGGTCGCCGCCGTCCTGCTCACGATCACGCCGGGCCTGGACACCATGATGCTGCTGCGCATGGTGCTCGGCGGCGGGCGCAAGGCCGGGGTCGTCGGCGGGTTCGGCACCACGCTCGGCTGCCTGGTGTGGGGCGCGGCGAGCATCGCCGGGCTGACCGCGCTGCTGGTGGCGTCTCAACTCGCCTACGACGTGGTGCGCTACGCGGGTGCGGCGTACCTGCTGTGGCTCGGCGGGTCGGCGCTGTGGAAGTCGTGGCGCGGCGGCGCGTTCGACCGGCCGGCCGACGTCCTCGCGATCACGCCGGCGCAGGCGTTGCGGACCGGGTTCACCACGAACCTGCTCAACCCCAAGATCGGCGTGTTCTACCTGAGCCTGCTCCCCCAGTTCCTGCCGTCAGACCAGGCGTCGGCCGGGTGGGGCGCGCTGCTGGTCGGCGTGCACGTGGCGATCGGCCAGGTGTGGCAGCTCGTCGTGGTGTGGCTCGCCGGGCGTGCGGTGGTCGTGCTGGCGAAGCCCGCGGTTCGGCGGTGGACCGAGCGGCTGACCGCGTCCGTGCTGGTCGGGTTCGGCCTCAAGATGGCGTTCGACAGCGGTGCCCGAGGGTGACACGGTCTTCCTGGCCGGGCAGCGCCTGAACGAGGCGCTGGCCGGCCGCCGGCTCCTGCGCGGCGAGCTCCGCCACCCGAAGTGGGCCACCGCCGACCTCAGCGGGCGGGACGTGCTCCAGGTGCGTTCGGTCGGCAAGCACCTGTTCACCCGGTTCTCCGGCGACCTGAGCCTGCACAGCCACTTCCGGATGGACGGCGCGTGGCACCTCTACCGGCCGGGCGAGCGCTGGCGGCGTCCCGGCCACCAGGTGCGGGCGCTGCTGGAGGTGCCCGACCGGGTCGCGGTGGGGTTCGCGCTGCACGACCTGGAACTGCTGCCGACCGACCAGGAGTCGCGGCTGGTGGGCCACCTGGGCCCGGACCTGCTGGGTGAGTGGGACGACGGGCGCGCGGCCGAGGCGGTCGCCAGGCTGGCCGCGGACCCGGACCGCGAACTGGGGCTCGCCCTGCTCGACCAGCGGGTGATGGCGGGCGTGGGGAACCTCTACAAAGCCGAGGTGTGCTTCCTGCTCGGGGTGTCGCCGTGGAGCCCGGTGTCGGCGGTGGACCCGGCGGAGGCGGTGCGGCTGGCGCGCAAGCTGCTGCTGGCCAACGCGTGGCGGCCGGAGCAGAGCACCACCGGTCAGCTGGGACGCGGGCGGCAGCACTGGGTGTTCGAGCGGGGCGGCAAGCCGTGCCTGCGCTGCGGGACCAGGGTGCGCGTCGGCGGGCAGGGCGCGGGCGTGCTGGAGCGTCCCGCGTACTGGTGCCCGCGCTGCCAGCCAGGGCCGATCGCTTAGGGTTACCGCCGTGGTCTACAAGAGCGTGGTGCGCAAGGCGTTGTTCCGGATGCACGGCGGGGACGCGGAGCGGGTCCACGAGACCACTCTCGGCGTGATGGCGAAGCTGAGCCCGGCGGCGAAGCTCGTGAAGCGCAAGCCCGCCTCGCCGCGCACGGTCTTCGGCGTGCGGTTCCCGAACCCGGTCGGCCTCGCCGCCGGACTGGACAAGAACGGCCGGGCGCTGCCCGCGTGGGCCGCGCTCGGGTTCGGGTTCGTCGAGGTCGGCACGGTCACCCGGCACGCGCAGCCCGGCAACCCGAAGCCGCGCCTGTTCCGGCTGCGCGACAGCGAGGCGATCATCAACCGGATGGGCTTCAACAACGACGGCGCGCTGGAGCTGGCCAACCGGCTCGACCGCCTCGGCCCGCTGTCCGTGCCGCTGGGCATCAGCCTGGGCAAGTCCAAGGTCACGCCGGTCGAGGAGGCCGTGGAGGACTACCGGACGTCCCTGCGCGCGCTGTACCGGCACGGCGACTACTTCGCGATCAACATCAGCTCGCCCAACACGCCGGGCCTGCGCAGCCTCCAGGACCGCGGCGCGTTGACCGAGCTGCTGTCGGCCCTCAACGCCACCGCCCGCGAGCTGGCCGGTGCGAAGCCGCGCAAGCCGATCCTGGTCAAGATCGCGCCCGACCTGACCGACGAGGCGATCGCCGAGCTGCTGGAGGTGTGCGCCGCGCACGAGGTCAGCGGCCTGATCGCGACCAACACCACGTTGTCGCGCGACGGCCTGGCGCCGGCCGACCGGCGGCTGGCGGGCGAGGCGGGCGGGCTGAGCGGCAGGCCGTTGACCGAACGCGCCCGCGAGGTGGTGCGGTTCGTGAGCCGGGAGACCGACGGCAAGCTGCCGATCATCGGCGTCGGCGGCATCGCGAGCCCCGACGACGCGAAGCGGATGCTGGACGCGGGCGCGAGCCTGATCCAGCTCTACACGGCGTTCATCTACGAGGGCCCCGGGTTGGTGCACCGCATCAACCGCGCGCTGCGGTGAGGCGACCTCACTCGTCCAGCGCGTCCTCGTAGGCCTTGAAGGTCTCCACGAACACCCGGCGCTGATCGGGCGTCAACGGCTCCAGCGCCGTCCGCCACGCCCGCGCGCCCCTGGCCAGCCACGCGTCGATCGCGGGCCGCATGGCGTCGGTGATGCTGACGATCCGCTTGCGGCGGTCCTCGTCGTCCTCACGGCGTTCCAGCACGCCTTTGCGGCTCAGCTCGGCCACCATCAGGCTGACCGTGGTCGGCGCCACCTCCAGCCGCTTGGCCAGGTCGTTCACCGTCGCCGGGCCGTCGAACAGCAGGTAGGACAGCAGCGTCAGGTGCCGCGGGGCGAGCGCCAGGGACTCCAGCTCCGCGGGCACCTTGATCCGCTTCGCCCGGCCCACGATGCGCGGCATGAGCAGCAACAACGCCCGGATGGCGTCATCGGTGGTTGACACCGGACACCGGCCTCCTTACCTTTGACCTCAAAGAGGCTTTGCCTTCAAAGCCAAGCTGCCGTGACCGTTCAGACTAGTGGGGGCACGCACGTGAACGAGCTGATCATCGAGGAGTTCCGGGCCGACGGCGGCCTGGTGGGAGGCCCCTTCGAGGGCGCGGACCTGCTGCTCATGACCACCGCGGGCGCGCGCACGGGCAAGCCGCGCACGAACCCGGCGGTCTACCTGCGCGACGGCGACCGGCTGCTCGTGTTCGGCTCCAACGCGGGCCGGCCGAAGCACCCGGACTGGTACCACAACCTGCTGGCCGACCCGCAGGTCACCATCGAGGTCCGGGAGGGCGGCGTGCTCCGCGAGCACGCCGCCCGGGCCGTGCCGCTGGAAGGCGCCGACCGCGACCGCTTCTACGCCGTGCAGGCGCGGCGCGACCCGGCGTTCCGCGCCTACGCCGAGGCGACCACGAGGGTGATCCCGGTCGTCGCGCTCACCGTGCTGCGGCTGGACCCGGAGCGGGTCGAGGCGATCGTGGCGCAGCTGCGCCGCCACCACGACGACCTGCGCGCCCAACTGCGGCGGTTGCGGGCGGACCCGACCGGCCGCCGTGACCTGCGTGATCACTGCCTGGCGTTCTGCGACAACATGCGGATGCACCACATCAGGGAGGACGGCGCGTTCACCGCGTTCGAGGACCACGACCCAGCGCTGGCGCCGGTGCTGGCCCGGCTGCGCGAGGAGCACCGGGTGGTGGCCGGGGTGATCACCGAGATCGCCGCCCTGGCCGACGACCCGGACCGGCTGCTCCCCGAGCTGGACCGGTTGGAGGAGGAGCTGGAAGCGCACTTCGCCTACGAGGAGGCCGCGCTCGGGTGACGCTCAGGCCTTGCGGGCGGTCCGCAGCCAGCGCAGGACCGGGTGCAGGATCACCACCAGCAGCGAGCCCCAGACCAGGCCGCCGAGTTCCATGTCACCCAGCTCCAGCGTCAGGTCGCCCACGCCGGCGACCAGCGCGGCACCGCCGACCAGCGCGTTGCCCGGGTTGGTCAGGTCGACCCGGTTCTCCATCCACACCCGCACGCCGACCAGGCTGATCAGGCCGAGCAGCACCAGCGTCGCGCCGCCGACCACGCCCGCCGGGATGGTCGCGAGCACGGCGGTGATCTTCGGCGAGAACGACATCAGCACCGCGGCCACCCCGGTCACCGCGTACGCGGCGGTCGAGAAGACCTTGGTCACGCCCATCACGCCGATGTTCTCGGAGTACGTGGTGGTGCCCGACCCGCCGCCGACACCGGCCAGCGCGGTGGACACCCCGTTGGCGATGATCGAGTCGCCGACGTTGCCGTCGAGGTTGCGGCCGGTCAGCGCGCCGATCGCCTTGACGTGGCCGACGTTCTCCGCGACCAGCACGATCACCACCGGCAGCACGAGCAGCGTGACCGACGGCCGCAGCTCCGGCGCGTGGAACTCGGGCAGCCCGAACCAGGCGGCCCGACCCACGGCGGCCGTGTCGACCAGGTCGAGCCAGAAGCCCAGCGCCCAGCCGACGACCACGCCGATGAGCACGGAGAAGCGGAACGACGAGCCGCGGCCGAGCACGCCGCACAGCAAAATGATCCCCATCGTGACCACGGCCGGCAGCGGCTGCTGGGCGAACGAGTCGGTGGCCCGGTGCGACAGGTTGAGGCCGATCAGCACGACCACCGCGCCGGTCACCACCGGCGGCATCACGGCCTCCAGCAGCCGCACGCCGAGCGCCTTCACCGCCACCCCGATGATGATCACCAGGAGGCCGGCCGCGAGCACGCCGCCGAGCTGCGCGGCGATGCCCTCGTCCCGGGCGGCGGACAGCGGCGCGATGAACGCGAACGACGCGCCGAGGTAGCTGGGCACGCGGTTGCGGGTGATCACCAGGAACAGCAGCGTGCCGAGACCGGAGAACAGCAGGGTGGTGCTGACCGGGAGACCGGTGGTGGCGGGTACGAGGATCGTGGCGCCTGCCATCGCGACCAGGTGCTGGGCGCCGAAACCGATGGTGCGCGGCCAGGTCAGCCGCTCCTGCGGCGCGACGGCGTCACCGTCGATGGGGCGGCCATCGCCGCGCACGGTCCACAACGCCACTCAATGACCTCCCCGGCGACCAGGACGGACCACGCTGTCCGACCCAGGGATCCTGCCACGCCAAGTAGTGGCCGCGGCCATATAACGGTCTGATAATCACACGATCGCAGCAGCGTACGCCACTGCGGACTCGAGGTTAGCGCAACTCCGCTACGCAACGTGACGCAATCGCGGTTCGTGCAGATGGCCGTGCGGCCGGTGCGGAGAGATCCGCGACGAGGTCAGCGCGACAGCTCGCGCAACGCGGAGGCGAGGCCCGCGAGGTGGTCCGTCGCGTCGCCCAGGACCTGCCGGGGGTTGGAGGCGGTGCTCTCGGCGAGCACGCGACCGGCGGCGGCGACCAGGCCGCAGTAGCCGTCCACGCCCTCGTCGAGCTGGGCCCGCAGTCTTCGCACCCCTTCGACCAGCGGTGCGCGGTCCAGCGGCGGGGCGGTGTCGCGCGCCCGTTCCACGGCCTGCAACTGGCGGGAGACGGCCCGGATCGCGGAGGCGGCCTCGGCGCCGGTGGCGCGGGCCTGCTCGACCGAGTCGGTGGGGATGGACGTCAGCGCCGCGGAGTCGAGCTGGCGCAGCAGCTCCCGCAACGTGTCCTGGGCGTCCTCCAGCCGTTCCATCGGCTGACGGGCCGCCGAGGAGCGGGCGGGCAGCGGCTCGGGCGCCGGCGCGGCCTCCAGCTGCCGCCGCTCGGCGTCGATGCCCCTCATCTTCAGGTTGGTGCGCACGGCCAGCACGGACGTGCCGGCGAACCCGAGGGCCGCCACCACGCCGGGCGCCGCGCCGAGCGCCCCGACCAGCGTGAGCGTGCCGACCACCGCGAGCAGGGCCAGCACGATCAGCCAGAAGGTGAGCACGCGGCTCGATCGGCGGTACCGCCGATCGAGCTTCGCGCGCGGGTCGTTCCAGGCGGCGTACCGCCGTTTCACCTGGTCCGCGAGGTGCCCTTGGAGCTGGCCGCCGATGACCTGAGCGATCTCGCCGGCCACCTTCCGCCGGGGTTCCATCGCGGACACCACCCTCTCAGCTCTGGCTCGCCGGCGGGTTCTGCTGGACCTGCTGGGTGGGCTGCGCCTGCGTCTGCTGGACCCGTTGCTGGATCTCCTGCTGGATGCTCGCGCTCGCACTGGCGGGCTGACCGCTCGTCACCTCGCCGGCGACCTTGCCGCCCGCCATCGACGCGCGGATCTGCTCCAGCCGCGAGTGGCCCGCCATCTCGGTGGTCGACTGCTGGACCTCCAGCATCCGGCCCTGCACCGAGTTCTGCGCCAGCTCCGCCGAGCCGAGCGCGGTGGTGTACCGCTTCTCGATCTTGTCGCGGACCTCTTCCAGCGACGGCGTGTTGCCCGGCGCCGCCAGCTCGGTCATCTGGCGCAGCGAGTGCGAGACCTGCTCCTGCATCTTCGCCTGCTCCAGCTGGCTGAGCAGCTTGGTGCGCTCGGCGAGCTTGGTCTGCAGGACCATCGCGTTGCGCTCGACCGCCTGCTTGGCCTGCGTCGCCGCCTGCAACGCCTGGTCGTGCAGCGTCTTCAGGTCCTCGATGCTCTGCTCCGCGGTCACCAGCTGGGTGGCGAAGCCCTGCGCCGCGGTCTCGAACTGCGTCGCGCGCGCGTCGTCACCCTTCGCCCTGGCCTCGTCGGCGAGCACGAGCGCCTGGCGTGCGGATGCCTGGAGCTTCTCCACTTCGCCGAGCTGGCGGTTGAGCTTCATCTCGAGCTGGCGCTGGTTGCCGATCACCGCGGCGGCCTGCTGGGACAGCGCCTGGTGCTGCCGCTGCGCCTCCTCGATGGCCTGCTGGATCTGCACCTTCGGGTCGGCGTGCTCGTCGATCTTGGACGAAAAAGCCGCCATGAAGTACTTCCATGCCTTCACGAAAGGGTTGGCCATCTGCTACGCCTGCCTTCTCCGCACTTCCCTGGCTCGCGCTCGTGATTGGCAACGACCCGGTGCCGGTGTTGGTTCCATCGTGTCAGGTGTCCCGCGCTGCTTCCACCGACCTGGGGAGATATCCGGGATCACCCTGAGTCACCCCCCGACTTTCGTCGGCATGGTCATCCTGCCCGTCCGCCTCCCGGGCGACGCGGCGACCCCGTGCGGGGTTGCCAACTCGTTGCAAGCGCCGAAAGCCGAGCCGGTCGGACCGGCTCGGCTCAGGCACGTGTCACCAGGTGTTACGCCGCCACCACCGCGTTGCGCGGCTTGCTGATGGAAGTGGACAGCCGATGCGTCAGCACGGGCTGCAAGCGCAGGTCGGACAGGTCGTTGCCGATCACCGCGGGCACCATCGTGCCGCCCTCCAGACCCGCCGACGCGGACGCGGGCGCCCGTTCGGTGAGCTCGGCGGGCGTCGGCACGGGGCGCTGGACGGCGCCGATGTCCGAGGCGACCAGGTGCAGCAGCTCCCACAGGGGCAGGTCCAACGCTTCGCAGATCGCGGCCAACAGCTCGCTGGACGCCTCCTTGCGGCCACGCTCCACCTCGGAGAGGTACCCCAAGCTGACGCGGGCGGTCCTGGAGACCTCGCGCAGCGTGCGGCGTTGGGTGGTGCGGGCATGGCGGAGCCGATCACCGATCGCCTCGCGTAGCAGCACGGTCATCGCGCGCCTCCTTCCGGCCGGCCGTGCCACCACGTTACCGACCCGTCCCGTCGACGGGCAGTGACTTCCCGACACGTCCGCCAAGGGCGAACGAGTGAACTCGTCGGTAAGTTCCCGCGTGGGTGTCCCGGTGTGACGGGGAACGCGCTGCTCACGTCACTCGCCGGGGATCTTGAGGTGGTCGAGCAGGAGGTTCAGCGCCGCTGTTGTCGAACTCTTGCGGACTTCGTCACGCCCACCACCGAGAGTGAGCGTTCGGACGAGCGTTCCGGACGGACCGGACAAACCGATGTGGACGGTGCCCGGCCCGACGCCGTCCTGCGGGTCGGGACCGGCCACGCCGGTCAGCCCGAGGCCCCACGTCGCGCCGCAGCGCTCCCGTGCGCCCTCGGCCAGCTGCCGGGCCACCTCGGGGTGCACGGCGCCGTGCTCGGCCAGCAGCGCCGCGTCCACGCCCGCGAGCGCGTGCTTGAGGTCCGTCGCGTAGACCACCAGCCCGCCGCGCACCACGGCGCTGGAACCGGGCACGGAGGTCAGCTCGGCGGTCACCAGGCCCGCGGTCAGCGATTCGGCGGTGGCGACCGTCTCACCGCGTTCCGACAGGGTCCGGACGACGTCGGCGGCGCTCACGCCCCGGCCACCGCCCGCTTGCCCCTGGCCCGCAGCCGGAACGCGCGGATGACGTAGTCGACGCCCGTGACGACGGTCAGCACCACGGCCGCGCCCATCGTGACCACCGAGACGGCGTCCAACCAGGACGGCAGCGGCAGCACGTACAGGCCGATGGCGACGATCTGCACGAGCGTCTTGGCCTTGCCGCCGCGGCTGGCCGGGATCACGCCGTGCCGGATGACCCAGAAGCGCAGCAGCGTCACGCCGAGCTCGCG
The DNA here is from genome assembly GCF_040295345.1 of Actinosynnema sp. NPDC002837. Lineage (NCBI taxonomy): Bacteria > Bacillati > Actinomycetota > Actinomycetes > Pseudonocardiales > Pseudonocardiaceae > Actinosynnema > Actinosynnema sp. NPDC002837. Next base: position 12,613 of record NZ_JBEOVG010000002.1, on the reverse strand, counting down.
GACCGCGATGACCACCGTCACCCACCACGGCAGCTCGCCGAGCAGGCTCAGGCCCACCAGCGCGGCGCCGGTCAGCGCCTTGTCCGCGATCGGGTCGGCGATCTTGCCGAAGTCGGTGATCAGGCCGTGCTTGCGGGCCAGGTTGCCGTCCACGTGGTCGGTGACCGACGCCACGGCGAACACCCCGAACGCGGCCAGCCGCCACCACGACTGGTGACCGTCCTCGGCGAACAGGAAGTAGAGGAACACCGGCACGAGCACCAGCCGGGACATCGTCAGCACGTTGGCGATGTTCAGCACCGGCACGCGCGCGGGTTCGGTCACCTCGGGAGCACCTCGATCGCTGTCACGACCAGGTCGACGCCCTCGGAGGAGTCGACGCGGCAGCGCACCAGGTCCCCGACCCGCAGGCCGTCGGCGTTGGTGACGACGCACTCGCCGTCGACCTCGGGCGCCTGGTGGGCGGCACGGCCGACGCAGTCGTTCTCGTCGTCCTCCTCGGTCTCGACCAGGACGACGACCTCCTCGCCGACGCGGTCCTCGGCGCGCTGGGACGTGAGTTCCTCGACCAGGTTCGAGATGCGGGCGACCCGCTCGGCGATCGTGTCGGCGTCCAGCTTGTCCGGCAGGTTCTCGGCCTCGGTGCCGTCCTCGTCGGAGTAGCCGAACACGCCGACCGCGTCCAGCCGGGCGGCGGTGAGGAAGCGCTCCAGTTCGGCCACGTCGTCCTCGGTCTCACCGGGGAAGCCGACGATGACGTTGCTGCGGATGCCCGCGCGCGGCGCGAGGGAGCGGATCTGCTCGACCAGGCCGAGGAACGACTCGGTGGAGCCGAACCGGCGCATCCGGCGCAGGACGGGCTCGCTGGAGTGCTGGAAGGACATGTCGAAGTAGTCGGCCACGCCGTCGGTCGTGGCGATGGCCTTGACCAGCGTGGGCTTGGTCTCGGCGGGCTGCAGGTAGGACACGCGGACGCGGTCGATGCCGGGCACCTTCGCCAGCCGCTGCAGGAGCAGCTCCAAGCCGCCCAGCTCGCGCGGCAGGTCCTTGGCGTAGGAGGTGGAGTTCTCCGAGACCAGGAACACCTCGCGCACGCCCTGCTCGGCCAGCCACATCGCCTCGGCCACCACCTCGTCCGGGTGGCGGGAGACGAACGCGCCGCGGAAGGACGGGATCGCGCAGAACGAGCAGCGGCGGTCGCAGCCGGAGGCGATCTTCAGCGGCGCCACGGGCGTGTCGGCGAGGCGGGTGCGCAGCACGCGCGGGCCCCAGCCGTGGCCGGGCACCTGCACCTCTTCGGCGGCCTTCGGCCGCTGCACGGGCGTGAGCGGCAGCAGCGTGCGCCGGTCGACCGGCTTGTGGGACTCGATGCTCTGACCGGCCAGGACGTCGTCCAACCGGTCGGCGAGGTCGGTGTAGTGGTCGAACCCGAGCACGGCGTTCGCCTCGGGCAGGCTGTCGGCCAGCTCGGCGCCGTAGCGCTCGGCCATGCACCCGACCGCGACCACCTTCGCGCCGCTGTCGGCGGCGGCGAGGAGGGTGTCCACCGAGTCCTTCTTGGCGGACTCCACGAAGCCGCACGTGTTGACCACGACCACGTCGGCTTCGTCGTCGACCAGCTCCCAGCCGCCGGCGGTGAGGCGACCGGCCAGCTCCTCGGAGTCGACTTCGTTGCGGGCGCACCCGAGGGTCAGCATGGCGACGCGCTTGGACGTGGTGGGGGAAGACACGGTGCTCAGCGTAACCGGCGCTCGCCCCCTCCCCGTCCGCCCGTGGGGTGTGCTGTCGAGGTCAGGTGCGCAGCACCGCTCGCGGCGTTCCCCGCCGCCACCGCGCGACCGTCGGACCGGACACCGCGAGTCCGGTCGAACAGCGCAATTCGCCCACGAGAAGTCGCCCACGTCGGCGCCGAACGGGCCGGGCTCCCGGCCGACTGGGAATTCGCGTTCCCGGTGGACCACTCATATACCGACAGCGGTTCCGAAATGTCGGATTGGGCCGCGCGGCCGGGGACGACGCGTTCGGCCGCGGCAGCCCGCCGAGCGCCGTCACCCGGCCTGCGACGACGGAAGACCGAAGGTCGTTGCGCTGCGGCTCTGGGGGTTCGCCCGGATTCCGTGGTGGCCACCCGCCGGATAAGACGCGGTCGCGACCGAAGGTTACGTTGAGCGCGTGAACGACTCGATCAACGTGCGTCGCGCCCGCACCGGCGACGTTCGGGCGATGAAGGCCCTCATCGACGCGTACGCCGGCAAGGTGCTGCTGTCCAAACCGCTCGTCACGCTGTTCGAGGACATCCAGGAGTTCTGGGTCGCCGAGGAGGACGGTGTCGTCCTCGGGTGTGGCGCGTTGCACGTGCTGTGGGAGGACCTGGCCGAGATCCGCACGGTGGCGGTGTCGCCGCACGCGTTGGGCCGGGGCATCGGCCACCGGATCGTGCACCGGTTGATCGAGACCGCTCGCGAGCTGCAGCTGGAGCGGTTGTTCGTGCTGACGTTCGAGACCGGGTTCTTCGGCAGGCACGGGTTCGTGGAGATCGACGGCACGCCCGTCTCCCCCGAGGTGTACGAGGAGATCATGCGGTCGGCCGACGAGGGCGTGGCGGAGTTCCTCGACCTCTCGTACGTGAAGCCCAACACCCTGGGCAACTCGCGCATGCTGCTGCACCTGTAACTCTTCGAGCGTTCACTCGAAGAGTCTTGACTCCACGAACGGCGCCCGCCAAGATCGAGGACGTGGAGCAGTTGACGGTCGACGAGCTGGCGGTGCGGGTCGGCCTGCCGGGCAGCACGATCCGCATGTACCAGACCAAGGGCGTGCTGCACGCGCCGCGCAGGCAGGGCCGCGTCGCCTACTACGACGCCTCCCACCTGGAACGGCTCACCCTCGTCCAACGCCTCCAGTCCCGCGGCTTCTCCCTGCCCGCCATCGCCGAACTGGTGAAGGCGCGCGAGAAGGGCGCGAGCGTCGCGGCGGTGCTGGGCGTCGGCGAGGCGGAGGGCCCGGACGACTGGGTCCGGATCAAGGTCCGCGACATCAGCCGCCTGGTCCCGCTCGGCGACGTCCGGCCGCGCGTCCTGCGCCGCGCCGTGCAGCTCGGGCTGGTCCGCTGGCGCCACGGGTGGCCGCACGTCCGCCGCTGGGCGCTGGAGGCGGGCAACCGGCTCGCCGCGCTGACCGTCCCCAGCGAGGACGTGCTGGACAAGTTCGCGAACCTGCGCACGGCCACCGACGGCATCGCGGCCGACTTCGTGGAGGTCTTCGAGCGCAGGCTGTGGCCGCAGCTGGCGGAGAACGCGGACCAGGACGACCAGCTCGACCGGATGCGCGCGCTGCTCGTGGAGCTGACCTACACCGCCGAGACGGTGGTCATCGGCACGCTGCGCGAGTCCATCCGCGAGGCCGCCGAGCAGTTCGCCCGCCGCCACCAACTGCTGCCGAGCGACGACTTCCAGCCCGCCTGGGTCGAGGAACCGGTGCCCATCGCGGAACGTCTCATCGAGACCGACGAGGACGACGAGTTCCCCGACGAGCCGACGATCCAGCGGTTCCTCGACCGTGGCGACGACCACGACGAGCCGGGCAGGTGACGGCGCCCGGTCCCGCCCTGGTGCGGGGCGAACTCCCAGACGTGCCCGGCGACGGGGCACGGGTGCGGGTCGAGCCGGTCGAGCCGGTGCGGAGGGGTTCGGCTCGCCCGCTCGACCCGGACCGGCCCACCGCGCCGGTCCGCCCGCACCCGAGCTCGCCGGGCCTGCCGGTGCCGGACGCCGGCTCGCGCGTCGTCGGCGCGGCGCCCGCCGGGCTCGGCGGAGGTTTCCCGCGACCGGACGGTGACGCGGTCGGGCGGCCGCAAGCGCTTGCCCCGGCGTCGCCGTCCCGCTTCCGCACCCGGGGGGCGGCGTGATCGCACTGATCGGCGGGTTGGTCGGGCTGCGCGCGGGGTACCGGTACGACCGGTCGATCGGCAGGCACCCGTTGCGGTCGGGGGTGAAGCGGTTGGTGTTCTGGGTGCTGGTGTTCGTCGCCGAGTGCCTGCTGGTGCCGCCGGTCGCCGCCGCGGCGGGTCCGGTGGTGTGGCTCGTGGCGTTCGGGTACGTCATGGCGGCGGGACTGGCCGGGCCTTGGGTGTCGGAGTACTACCGGCGGCGTGCGGCGTGATCGCGCCCGTACGACGTCCGTCCGAACCGGCCGCGTGAAGTGCCCGCGGCGGCTTGCGTCCGGGCAGACCAGCCCGCATCGGCCGGGCACGGGCAGTGCGATGGGCGGTTCGGCTTGAGCGGAGGGGCGTTGTGGCCCAACAGGTCTGCCTCCGGACGGCCCAGTGGCCGGTTGACCCGGTGATCAGGTGCGGGCGAACGTTCACCCGTCGTTGACGCGGTATGAGCCGATCGGGGCTGTTGTGCGTTGATCTCGACCGGTAAGAACCCCTCAAACCCGAAAACCGAGGGGAAGAACAGTGCTCGCGAAATCCCTGCGCAATGCTTTCACCGTCGTGCTCGCCTCGCTCGCCCTGCTGGTCGGCGTCGGCACCGGTGTCGGCCAGGCGGCCATCAACGCGCCCGCCGTGACCGACGACTACCTCTTCAGCAAGTCCTTGTCGCAGTTCAGCTCCCTGCGCACGCAGCGGCCTTACAGCGACCAACTCGACTGGTCGTCGGACGGTTGTTCGTGGTCGCCGGACAACCCGTTCGGGTTCAAGTTCCTGCCGGCCTGCCACCGGCACGACTTCGGTTACCGCAACTACAAGCGGCAGGGGCGGTTCAACGAGACGACCCGGCTGCGGATCGACAACAACTTCAAGACCGACCTGTACCACCAGTGCGCGGGCAACTGGTCCTGCAACCGCACGGCGGACCTGTACTACAAGGCCGTGCGCGAGTTCGGCGCGAGCTGACTTCCCCATCGCTCCGCGGGGTCTTCCGGCGTGCAGCCATTTGTGGTGCGCCGGCAGTGATCGCGCGGAGTCGGAGTGGCCGTAGGGGGTTGCGTGCCATGGCGCGCAACCCCCGCAACTCCGCGACCAGCCCTCGCCGGCGACAAATCCGGGCGGTTGACGGTGTGCCGGAACTCAGGTGGTGATGGAGAAGCTGTTCGAGACGAAGTCCATGCCGCCGGACGACGAGGTGATCTCGAAGCCGAACTGCACGTCGCCGACGGTCACGTCGCCGTACCAGCCGCGCGCCCCGATCCACTTCAGCACGGCGAGCACGTCGACCGTGCCGGCGTTGGTGTTGCCCGTCCGCACGAACGAGAACACGGCGTTGGAGCCGTTGGAACCCCGGTACACGTCCCACGTGTGGCCGCCGACGGAAGCGGTCGCCTGCTTCGACCCGATCGGCCCGACCGCGCCCTGCTTGTTGACCCAGATCATGATCTCGTAGGCGTGGTTGTCGGCCCAGATGTCATAAGCCGTCGCGTACGCGCCCGAACCCGGCCGGGACACGTTGAAGGAGCTCGAAAGCCTGCTCAGCCCGCTGAGCTTCCGGTTCACGGCCTTCGCCGAGTGGGGGTAGGACTTCACGCCGCCGGTGTTCGGGTGGTTCGCCCACACGCCCCAGTTGCTGTACGAGTTCGCCCAGATCGCCTGGAACCCGGCGCCGGAGCCCCAGATGTTGTTGCGGACGGTGTACCCGCCGTTCGACCACGTGGCCCACTGGTCGCTGGACGACCAGGCCGCGGCGTGCGCGACACCGGTCGCACCGAGCAGGGACCCCACCAAAGCGACCGCGACCGCGGCCGAGCGCATCCTGTTCATGACGCTTCTTCCCGGGCACCGTTGCCCACTCGTCGCGTCAGTCGAATCGCTTCGATTCGACGGGCGCGCGGAATACCTGGCGAGGCGGCGGAGTGGACGAACTATTGCACCCCAATGGTCCACGGGTCAACGCCGGGGTTCGAACGCCAGGACGATTCCGGCGCATTCGACTGGTTCGACCGACTCGTTCGACCGAATTCGACGACGGGCCGCGACGTGCTGATCCGACGCAATGCGCGGAATGACCGAGGGTTCAGTCGTCCCCGTCGTCGTCCGGGCCGGAACCGCCGCGGATCAGGTGGACGACCGAGTCCAGCTCGTCCGGCTTGATCAGGACCTCACGGGCCTTCGAACCCTCCGACGGCCCGACGACACCGCGCGTCTCCAGCAGGTCCATGAGCCGACCGGCCTTCGCGAAGCCGACCCGCAGCTTGCGCTGGAGCATCGACGTCGAGCCGAACTGCGAGGTGACGATCAGCTCGGCCGCCTGGATCAGCACCTCCAGGTCGTCACCGATGTCGTCGTCGATCTCCTTCTTCTCGCTCGCCTTCGCCGCCGTGACGCCGTCGGTGTACTCCGGCTGCGCCTGGTCCTTGGCGAAGTTGACGATCTCGGAGATCTCGTCGTCCCCGACGTACGCGCCCTGGACCCGCACCGGCTTCGAGGCGCCCATCGGCAGGTACAAGCCGTCGCCCATGCCGATCAGCTTCTCCGCGCCCGGCTGGTCCAGGATGACCCGCGAGTCGGTCAACGACGACGTGGCGAACGCCAGCCGTGACGGCACGTTCGTCTTGATCAGGCCGGTCACCACGTCCACCGACGGCCGCTGCGTCGCCAGCACCAGGTGGATGCCCGCCGCACGCGCCTTCTGCGTGATCCGGACGATCGCGTCCTCGACGTCGCGCGGCGCGGTCATCATCAGGTCGGCCAGCTCGTCCACGATCGCCATGATGTACGGGTACGGCCGGTAGACGCGTTCGCTGCCCGGCGGCGCGGTGATCTCGCCCGACTTGACCTTCCGGTTGAAGTCGTCGATGTGCCGCACCCGGTTGACCTGCATGTCCTGGTAGCGCTGCTCCATCTCCTCGACCAGCCAGGCCAGCGCGGCGGCGGCCTTCTTCGGCTGGGTGATGATGGGCGTGATCAGGTGCGGGATGCCCTCGTACGGCGTCAGCTCGACCATCTTCGGGTCGATCAGGATCATCCGGACCTCGTCCGGGGTGGCGCGCGCCAGCAGGGACACCAGCATCGAGTTCACGAAGCTCGACTTGCCCGACCCCGTCGAGCCCGCGACCAGCAGGTGCGGCATCTTGGTCAGGTTCGCGGTGACGAAGTGGCCCTCGATGTCCTTGCCCAGCCCGATGACCATCGGGTGGTTGTCCTTGACCGTGGACGGCGAGCGCAGCACGTCGCCCAGCCGCACCATCTCGCGGTCGCTGTTGGGCACCTCGATGCCGACCGCGGACTTGCCGGGGATCGGCGCCAGCAGCCGCACGTTGTCCGTGGCGACCGCGTAGGCGATGTTCTTGGTCAGCGCGGTGATCTTCTCGACCTTCACGCCCGGACCCAGCTCCACCTCGTACCGGGTGACCGTCGGGCCGCGGGTGAAGCCGGTGACCTGCGCGTCGATGGAGAACTGGTCGAGCACGCCGGAGATGGCCTCGATCATCACGTCGTTGGCCTTGCTGCGGGCCTTCGGCGCGTCGCCGTCCTTGAGGATGGTCGGCGGCGGCAGCCGGTAGTCGCCCTCGACCGCGCGCACGGCGATCGCGGCCGTTTTCGGGGTCTCCGGGGTCGACTTCGGCTTGGGCGCCGGCTTGGGCGCGGGCGGCGGTGGCGGCTCTTCGTCCAGCGGCAGCTCGGGCTGCTCGTCGGGGACGGCGGCGGCGACGGACTGGCGGCGGTTGCGGGACGGGCGGCGCAGCTTGGCCGGCTTCTCCTCCGGCTCGGGCTCGGCCTCCGCCTCCTCGGCGCCGAAACCGTCGAGCTGGTCGGGCTTGCGGTGCAGGAGGCCGCCTAGCTTGGCGGGCACGTCGCGGATCGGCAGGTGCGCGAGCAGCAGCACGCCGTAGGCGAAGATCAGCACGAGCAGCGGCCCGGCGACCCACGACGTGAGGCCCTGCGCGAGGAAACCGCCGGAGAGGTAGCCCAGCGCGCCACCGGCGTCACGGCGGGCGGCCGGGTCCATCGGCAGGCCGCCGGCGAGGTGGAACATGCCGAGGAACCCGACCGCGACCAGGATCGAGCCGATCACCAGGCGTGGCCGCGCCTCGGGGTTCGGGTCGGTGCGCATGAGCGTCACGCCGATCACCAGCAGCACCACGGGGAAGATGACGGCCGGGCCGCCGACGGAGCTGCGCACGGCCACGTCGACCCACCGGCCGACCGGTCCGCCCGCCTGCCACCACACGCCCGCGGCGGTGATCACCGCCACCGCGATGAGGACCAGCGCCAAGCCGTCGCGGCGGTGCGCGGGGTCGAGTTCCTTGCCGCGGCCGACCGCGCGGACCACCGAGCCGACGCCGCGGCCGAGCAGGCCCCAGACCCGGCCGACGGAGCCGGAGGACTTCTTCGCGGGCGCGCGCTTGGCGGGTGACCGCTTCGAGGCCGGCCGGGAACCGCCGGACCTGGACGCGCTCGCACGGGCTTTCGACCCGGAGCCGGTGCTGCGGGTCGTGCCCTTGCGCGAGGTTCCAGTTCGGCCGGCCATGGTGTATACGGTAGTCCCTCTGGCCTCAGCTGCCCCAACGTTCACGGCGGACGCGACGTGCGCGGCTCGACGCCCATGGTTGCCCGGAACCCGGTGCGCCGACACCTCGACACGCCGTAGCCTGCCCGTCGTGTCCACACCACTGCTGTGGCGCGTGCTGACCGCCGTCGACCAAGGGGTCGTCGGTCTCAGCGGACGACTCGAAGTCACCGGCGACATCCCGGCGGACCTCAGGGGCCGTCCCCTGCTGCTCGCGTCCAACCACATCGGCAACCTCGACCCCTTCGTGCTCATCGCGGCGTGCCGCCGGATCGGTGTCGCGCCGCGGTTCCTGCTCGCGGGCGGGTTGCTCGACGCGCCGGTCCTCGGTCCCCTGCTGAAGGCGTCCGGCCACGTGCGCGTCGACCGCTCGGCCGCGGACGTCGGCGACGCCTACCACCGCACCGTCGAGGTGCTGCGGCGCGGCGGCGACCCGATCGCGATGTACCCGGAGGGCCGGATCAGCCTCGACCCGGGGCTGTGGCCGGAGCGGGGCAAGACGGGTGCGGCGAGGTTGGCGCTCAGCGGCGGGATCCCGGTCGTGCCGGTGAGCCAGTGGGGCGCGCACGAAGCCGTCTACTGGGGCAACACGCACGTCGGCGGGTGGGCGGATGCCAAGCCCTACCTCACGTCCTACGTGCGCGGCCTGCGGAAGCGGCCGACGTTCAAGGTGCACTTCGGCAAGCCGGTGGACCTGTCCGGGCTGGAGGACGGCAAGCCGGGCGACGCGCGGCGGGCGCACGAGCGGATCATGCGCGCGATCACCGCGGGCCTGGTGCCGTTGCGGCCGGACGAGCCGGACCTGCCGAAGTTCCACGACCCCACGCGGCCGACGACGGGCAAGAGCCCGTGGCGCCCGGAACAGGGCTGAGCGGCACGGGATCACGGCTCACCCTCGCGCGGCCGACGTAAGGCGGGCGCGGTCGTCACCGAGACTGCGCCGCCCGGTCCGATGCGGCGACCCGTCCTCCCGCCGTCGATCGCCACGTCGGAACCCGGCGTGACAACAACAGGCCGGCCACGGCTCCGACGCGCCACGGCGGAGCAGCCTGGGTCCGTGGGCGACCCGGCCCACCGGAACAGGAGGTCACGATGCGGAACCACGACCGGTACGCGCGCAACAAGAGCTGGTGAGGTCCGGATCAGCCACCCGCGGGCACGCCGGCCGCGGGTGGCTGGTTCGCCCGGTGCCACGCCACGGCGCACGCGAGCGAGCACAGCGCACCCACCGCACCGGCCGCGGCCGTCGCGGTCGCCGGGTCCCAGAGGTCGGCCGCCCAGCCGCCGACGAACACCGCGAGGCCCTGCGCGGCGATGATCCCGGATGCCGCCACCCCGATGGCGCGGCCGCGTTCGGCGTCGGGCGTCGCCCGGACGAAACCGCTCTGGGCCTGCAACAGGTACGCCGTGGACGCCGCGCCGGACAGGCTCCACAACGCGAAGGTGAGCACGAGACCGGGGTGGAACGCGCACAGCACCAGGGGAATCCCCGCGCCGACCGCGAGCACGCCGACGAGCCGGGCGCGGTGGTGCGGGGGCACGTGCCGGACGAACAGCCAGGCGCCCAGCACGCTGCCGAGCGGATCGGCCGCCATGAGCACGCCCACCGCCGCCGGTCCGGCGCCGAGCCGATCGGCGTACGGGGCGGCCAGCGCCTCCGGCACCACGTACCAGCCGACCAGCCACGCCAGGAGCACGAGCACGCGCCGCCGCGGGTCGGTGGCGATCGACGTGACCACCGCGCGCACCGAGCCCCCGGCGTCCCGTGCCGCGGCGGCTCGGGGCCGGTTCAGCACACCGATCCGGATCAAGGCGGCCGAGACCAGGAACGTCACCGCGTCGCCGACCAGCGCGAGCCCCGGGCTGATCGCGGCGACCAGCACCCCACCGCCGGCGAACCCGACCAGTTGCGCGGCCTGGCTCGTCATCTGCCGCACGGCCAAGCCGCGCTCGTACAGGTCGCCGGGCAGCACGTCGGGCAGCAACGCGCCCTGGGCGGCGGTGAACGGCGATCCCAGCAGCACCACGACCACGAGCAGGGCGCACAACGCCCACAACGGCAAGCCCGGCAGTGCCATCGCCGCCACCAGGCCGGCGCGCGCGAGGTCCGCGCCGACCATCACCGCCCGCCGCGGGCGCCGGTCGGCGAGCCAGGACAACAGGACCCCGCCGAACAACGCGGGCAGGAACGTCAACGCGTACGCGACCGCGGCCCACAACGCCGACTGCGTGCGCCCGTACACGAGGACGGCCAGCGCGACCCGGGCCAACTGGTCGCCGAGGACCGAGAACAACTCCGCGGCCCAGAGGAAGCGGAACTCGCGCAGCCGGAACACCGCGATCACGGCCGGTTCGCTGCGGTTCACCACCCCAGCATCCCGACGACCCGACGCCGCGCCGGACCGCTGTCCGCTAGCTGCCGGCGGCCGAGGTCGTTGCGGCTCAACGGATCGGCCTTGGCGTGGCCTCTCCGACGCCGACGCGCCGGCCGATCAGTTCAGGAACGCCAGCACGCGCTCCATCATCAGCACGGCGGCCACCTCGTCGTACGACGACAGGCTCTCGTCGGCGAACAGGTGCTTGTCGCCGGGGTACAGGAACAGCTCCCCGTCCGCCGCACCCGCCACCAGGGCACGCGCCGCGTCGAGGTCGCCGTCGTCCACGAACACCGGGTCGGCGGCCATCGCGTGGACCTGCACCGGCACGCTCGCGGGCCACGCGTCGCCGAACTCCGACACCGGCACGCAGGCGCTGACCAGCAGCGCCCCGGCGGCGCCCGGCTTGGTCTGGGCCAGCAGCTGCGCCGGCAGCACGCCGAGCGAGAGCCCCAGGTAGACGACGTCGGCGGGCAGGCCCTCGGCGGCGACCCGGCCGCGTTCGGCGATCGTGCCGAACCCGACCGCCTGCACGTAGTCCATGCCGTCGGTCAGGTCGACGAAGACCCGCCCCTCGAACAGGTCCGGCACGTGGACGGTGTGCCCGGCCCCGGCCAGTCGTTCGGCGAAGCTCGTCACGCCGGGCGTCACCCCGTGCGCGTGGTGGAACAACACCACTTCGGCCACAGCCGATCCCCCCGTCCTGCCGGTATTCCTCGCGTACCCCGAGGCGGGGAACCCTAACGCGCACACCGGTCGAAGGCGCGACGGGCTCGGTGCGGCCGAGCGGCTCCGGAAGGGTTATCACCCGACGTGAGCAGCCGGGGCGCGGTGATCCCACCGTCAGGCCGGGCAGTGCCCGGACGGTCGGCCGGCGTTGCGGCGTCCGAGCGCGAGAACACGAGCCGCGTCGATCCGCACCCATCCGGTTGCCCGGGTGGGGGAATCGCGGTGGAACAGGTTTCCCCACCGATCCGAACAAGTGCGGGTATCGGCATCATTCGATCGATTCCACCGTTCCCGAACAGGGCTCCGCACCTGTTCCTCGACAGTAGGCGTCGCCATACCCTTCCGGTGCACCACCACTTGTCTCACGGTCACCCTCGATCTTCCGGAATAATCCCGAGTGTGGTTTGCCCACCCGGCGGTAGGACCAGGGTGGAGCGCCGTTCGGACGGCGCCGATACTTCTTCCAGCGGACCCGGCGCACCAGCGCCGATGGATCGGAAACCCATTCGGAAGTCCGCGACAAAGGAGCATGGACCCGTGAAGAACATTTATCGCGTTGCATCCTGACCGCCGTCGGCATCACCGCGGCCGCCGTTTCCCTGCTGAGCGCGGGCTCGGCCCAGGCCACGCACATGGATTGCGTGGAATACCTGCAGGACCAGGGGTACTCGATCACCCAGGAGATGATCCGGGGCTGCCGCGACGGCGCCCAGGGGAAGGTCATGAACTGCGAGAACATCCTCGTTCGGGCCGACGTGACGGCGAGGCACGCCTCGGCGGCCTGCGAGCTCGCGTCGAAGCAGTAGCCGGCGACTCCTCCGGTGGTGGGGGGGGGGGGGCCCGCCGGGGGGGCGGGGGGGGGGGGGTGGCGGGTGGGGGGTGGGGGTGGTGGTAGGGCGAGGCAGAAAAAAAAAAAAAAAAAAAAAATAAAAAAAAAAAAAAAAAAAACAAAAACAAAAAAAAAAAAAAAACCACAAACAACAAAAAAAAAAACACAACAAA